>JAOPXD010000135.1 GCA_025965315.1 Marmoricola sp. | reverse complement strand
GGCTGGTTAGCTACGTTCGGAAGTGATAACCGCTGAAAGCATCTAAGCGGGAAGCACGTTTCAAGATGAGGTTTCCCACCGGGTTAACCGGGTAAGGCCCCCAGTAGACGACTGGGTTGATAGGCCGGAAGTGTACAGCAGTAATGCCTAGCTGACCGGTACTAATAGGCCGAGGGCTTGTCCCTCAAAGATGTTGCGCGTCCACTGTGTGGTTCCCGAGTTACGGTCGGGAACCTAGATACAGCTTCTGATCCATGGGATCAGTCCTGATAAAGGACTGTGGCCAGGTGATCACGAGGCTTCCTAGGCTGAATAATAACTCAAAAGAGTTTCGGCGGCCATAGCGAACGGGAAACACCCAGCTCCATTCCGAACCTGGAAGTTAATCCGTTCAGCGCCGATGGTACTGCAACCGGGAGGTTGTGGGAGAGTAGGACGTCGCCGGACAATTTTTAGTAAGGGTCGCCCCTCCGGGGGCGGCCCTTACGCCTTTTTGGCACCATGTAAGTACGTTGTTGTTTTCGAGCCAGGAGGAACCGTGGCAGACGATCGCCAGCCCAAGAAGTCCCGTCCCGCCAGTGGCGGTGGACGGAACGAGGGCGGTCGCTCAGGTTCCGGACGGCCGACGACCAGCGGAGAACGCAGCGACTCAGGTCGTGGCGGTCCCCCGGCTGGTCGTAGTGGCGCGCCCGCAAGTCGCGGATCTTCGTCAGGTCGCTCCGCGGCCCCGTCGGGCCGGCCGGCTCGCGGCGGCGACAAGCGTGACGACTCCCGCGGGGGTCCACGCCGGTCGGCCGATTCCAAGCCGTACAGCCGCGAGCGTCGTGACGACGACCGCCGTCCTGCTCGTACCGAGGCAGAGCGCACTGCGGATCAGCAGCGCTACGACGGCCCGGAGATCGCCGAGTGGATCACTGGTCTCGAGCTGGACCGGTCGGTGGCCGCCCAGCTGAAGTCGCTGCCTGAGAAGCTCAGCCTGCGGGTTGCGCGCCACCTCGTCGCGGCCGGCGAGCTCCTCGATTCGGACCCGAAGGTCGCCTATCAGCACACCCTGGCGGCGCGGAGCCGCGCCGGCCGGTTGGCCGTCGTACGGGAAGCGGTGGGCGAAGCCGCCTACGCGGCCGGCGAGTACAGCGAAGCCTTGGCGGAGCTGCGCTCGGCCAAGCGGATGAACGGCGCCCACGACTACGTCGCCATCATGGCGGACTGCGAGCGCGCGCTCGGTCGTCCGGACCGCGCGTTGACCCTGCTCAAGAACACCCCTCGCGACAAGTTCGCGCCCCCGCTGCTCGCTGAGGTGCTGATCGTCGAGGCCGGTGCCAGGCGCGACCGCGGTGAGCTCGACGCAGCGTTGCGGACCCTGGAGAACGGGAACCTGAACTCCAAGTCGCGGGCCCCCTGGGTCGCGCGGATGCGCTACGCATACGCCGAGACACTCCTTGCCGCAGGCCGTTCCGAGGATGCCCTCGAGTGGTTCCACCGCACCGAGGCCGTCGACGTCGAGGAGATCACCGACGCCGGCGCCCGCGCCCTGCAGATCGAGCGCGGCCAGACCGGGAGCTGATCGGGGTGGGCACTGCGCTGCACAGCCGGTACGACGTCGCCGTCCTCGACCTCGACGGTGTCGTCTACATCGGCGACCGCGCCGTCGGTGGTGCCGCTGACGCGCTCGCTGCCGCACGTGTGGCCGGCATGCACCTCGCGTTCGTGACGAACAACGCGGCGCGCCCGCCGGGTGACGTCGCGGCGCACCTGATCGAGCTCGGTATCGAGGCCTCCCCGCAGGACGTCGTCACCAGCGCCCAGGCCGCGGCGAGGCTGATCGCTGCCGAGGTGCCGCCTGCGTCGGTTGTGTACGTGATCGGGGGACCCGGGCTGCACGACGCACTGCGCGAGCACGGCCTGGTGCCCACGACCGACGTCGACGACGATCCGGTAGCGGTGGTCCAGGGGTACGGCCCGGACATGCCCTGGCGCCAGGTGATCAACGGTGCCCTGCTGGTCCGGCGTGGTGTTCCGTGGGTGGCGAGCAACCTCGACTCCACCGTGCCGACGCCGTACGGTCCGGGTCCGGGCAACGGCACCCTGGTCTCGTTGGTCGCGACGTACGCCGACCGGGTCCCGGTGGTCGCCGGGAAACCCGAGCCGCCGCTGTTCCGGGAAACGCTCGCACGTGTCGGTGGCGAACGTCCGCTGGTCGTGGGTGATCGCCTCGACACCGACATCGACGGCGCCATTGCTGTCGAGTGGGACAGCCTGCTGGTGATGAGCGGAGTGACGGTCCTGGAGGACCTCGCCTCGCTGGCGCCCGAGCACCGCCCGACCTACATCGGTGCTGATCTGGGTTGCCTCGACAGTGATGGGACTTCCGTGGGTGGCTGGGAAGCGGCCGTCCGCGACGGCGGGCTCGTCGTGACCGGCGACGGGGACCTGCACGCCTGGTGGCGTGCCTGCGCGACCGCGCTCTGGGCCCACCTCGACGAGGCCGGCACGCCTGCGGACACCCAGGATCGCGTCCCCGGTAGCGTGACCTCATGACCGATCAGACTCCCGAACCCGAGGACCTCGACGAGGACCTCGGGCGCGACGAGAGCCCCGACGTCGAGCCCGACGTCGACGTAGACATCGACGTAGACATCCTGGCCGACGACGAGTTCGGGACCGCGACGGTGACCACCGAGACCGGTCACCCCGCGGTCGACGAGGTGCTGCGTTCGCTCGGCGTTCTCGACAACGCCCCGGTCGACGAGCACGTCGCCGTGTTCGAGCAGGCCCACGACCGGCTGCGCCGTACCCTCTCGGGCGCGGACGACGACCAGGCCTGAGCAGACAGACGTGGCTCCCCGCCGCCTCCGGCTGGACGCCGAGCTGGTCCGCCGCGGGCTGGCACGCTCCCGGGACCATGCCGGCGAGCTGATCGCGGACGGACGTGTGAGTGTCGGCGGACAGCGCGCCAGCAAGGCCGCCACCGGTGTCACGACCGACTCAGACCTGGTCGTGCGCGCGGACCCGGACAAGCCTGACTACGTCAGCCGCGGTGGGCACAAGCTCGCAGGAGCGCTGGCAGCGTTCGCGCCCGACGGGCTGACCGTGGCCGGTCGGCGGTGCCTCGACGCGGGCGCGTCCACCGGCGGGTTCACCGACGTCCTGCTCCGATCCGGCGCCGCTGAGGTGGTGGCGGTCGATGTCGGGTACGGACAGCTCGCCTGGTCGCTGCAGTCCGACGACCGGGTGCAGGTGCACGACCGGACCAACATCCGCGACCTCACCCCCGAGACGATCGGCGGCCCCGTCGACCTGGTCGTCGGCGACCTGTCGTTCATCTCGCTGCGGCTGGTCCTGGACGCCCTCATCGGGGTCACCCGGCCGGACGGCGATCTGGCGCTGATGGTCAAGCCCCAGTTCGAGATCGGCAAGGAACGTCTCGGGAAGGGCGGCGTCGTGCGCGATCCTGCTGACCGCGCCGAGATGGTCACCCGGGTCGCCGACGAGGCGTCCCGACGTGGCTGGGGGGCGGTAGCGGTGGCGGTCAGCCCGTTGCCCGGGCCGTCGGGCAACGTCGAGTTCTTCCTCTGGCTCCGCAACGGACCGGCGGCCGTCTCCGCGAGCGACATCGCGGCCGAAGCGAGCCGTTCCGGTTTCGTGGGGGACGCTGGTGAGAGGCTGTGACGGTGAACCCGACGCAGGAACAGCCCGACCCGGACGGCGTCCGTCGGATCCTCCTGCTCGCGCACACCGGCCGCGACGACGCGCTCCTGGTCGCGCGCAAGGTGGTGGCGGCGCTGCGGGGCAACGGCCTGGTGGTCCGGGTGTTGGCCGACGAGGCTGACGACCTGCACCTCGACGACGACGCGGGGCTCGAGCTCGTCAGCGAGGCGGATGCTGCCGAGGGATGTGAGCTCGCGGTCGTGATCGGCGGAGACGGCACGATCCTGCGAGCAGCTGAGCTGACCCGCGGCTCCGGGACCCCGGTGCTCGGGGTGAACCTCGGGCACGTCGGTTTCCTGGCCGAGGCCGAGAGCGAGGACATCGACGCGACCATCGAGGCCATCGTCGAACGGCGCTACACGGCCGAGGACCGGCTCACGATCGACGTCTCGGTCTACCAGGGCAAGGAGCTCGTCAGCTCCAACTGGGCGCTCAACGAGGCGAGCGTGGAGAAGGCCGCGCGGCAGCGGATGCTCGAGGTCGTCGTCGAGGTCGACGGGCGACCGCTGAGCCGCTGGGGCTGTGACGGCGTCGTCTGCGCGACGCCGACGGGTTCCACGGCGTACAACTTCTCGGCCGGGGGCCCGATCGTCTGGCCCGGGGTCGATGCCCTGCTGATGGTGCCGATCAGCGCGCACGCGCTCTTCGCCCGACCGATGGTGGTGGCACCGGACTCGGTGCTCGCCGTGGAGGTCCTCGCTCGTACCGAAGGCGCCGGCGTGCTCTGGTGCGACGGCCGACGCACGGTCGAGCTGCCGCCCGGTGCCCGGATCGAGGTACGTCGCGGCGCGCAGCCGGTACGCCTGGTCCGGTTGCACCAAGCCCCGTTCACCGACCGGCTCGTCGCCAAGTTCGACCTTCCGGTCGAGGGCTGGCGCGGCAACTCCGAGCGTCGTCGCAAGCAGGAAGGTCACGAATGATCGAGGAGATCCGGATCGCGTCACTCGGCGTGATCGACGAGTCCGTCCTCGAGCTCGGACCCGGCTTGAACGTCGTCACCGGGGAGACCGGTGCGGGCAAGACCATGCTCGTCACGGCCCTGGGACTCCTGCTCGGCGCCCGTGCGGACGCCGGCGCGGTACGCAGCGGCGCCAAGGCCGCTCGGGTGGAGGGCATCGTGACTGTGACCGACCCCGACGGGCCGCTCGCGCACCAGGCCGACGAGCTGGGAGCAACCATCGAGGACGGCACCCTGGTCCTCGCGCGTCAGCTCTCCGCCGAAGGGCGCTCGCGAGCCTTCCTCGGCGGCGCCTCGGTCCCGGTCTCAGCTCTCCAGGGCGTCGCCGATCACCTGGTCGCGGTGCACGGTCAGTCCGACCAGCACCGACTTCTTCAGGCGGATGCGCAACGTGCTGCCGTCGACGGGTTCGCCGGGAGCACGGTTCACCCGCTGCGGAGCCAGGTGTCGGCGGGCTACGCGGCGCTGCGTCGTGTCGAGGCAGAGCTTGCCGAGGTGGTCGGCGCTGCCCGCGAACGGGCCCGGGAGGCCGACGTCCTGCGCCTGGGGCTGACCGAGATCGAGACCGTCGACCCGCGCAGCGGTGAGGACGTGGTGCTGGCGGCCGAGGAGTCCAGGCTCGGTTTCGCCGACACCCTGCGTACCGGCGCCGAGGCCGCGCGCGAGGCGCTCTCGTCCGACACCGAGGGTCCCGACGCGCTCGGAGCGGTGAGCGCCGCCCGCCGGGCTCTGGAGTCGGTGCGCGAGTTCGACGACGAAGCCGGTCGACTCTCGGACCGGGTGGCCGAGGTCAGCTACCTGCTCGCTGACGTGGCCGCTGACGTGGCGTCGTACTCGACCGGCCTGGAAACCGATCCGGCCCGGCTGTCGGTCGTCTCCGAGCGCCGGGCGGCGCTGACGTCCCTGACCCGCAAGTACGGCGAGACCATCGACGAGGTGCTGGCCTGGTCCCGGTCCTCAGCGGAACGGTTGCTCAGCCTGGACGGGTCCGAAGAACGCGCCGAGGAGCTGCGCTCCGAGCGGGCGCGCCTGCGCGCCGAGCTCGCGACGGCCGCGGGGGCGCTGTCAGACGCGCGGAGATCCGCGGCCTCGACACTCTCGGGAGCGGTCAGCGAGGAGCTGACTGCTCTCGCGATGCCGCATGCGCGGATCGAGATCCGGGTCAGCAGGACCGCTGACCCCGCGGGGCTCGAGATCGCGGGGGAGACCTGGCGTTTCACGGCCAACGGGGTGGACCAGATCGAGATCCTGCTGGCGGCGAACACCGGCGCCGAACCGCGCCCGCTGGGCAAGGGCGCGTCCGGCGGTGAGCTCTCCCGGGTGATGCTCGCGATCGAGGTCGTCCTGGCCGGGACGAGCCCGGTGCCCACGTTCGTCTTCGACGAGGTCGACGCCGGGGTGGGCGGCAAGGCCGCGGTCGAGATCGGTCGACGCCTGGCCGCGCTGGCGGGCTCGGCCCAGGTCCTGGTCGTGACGCACCTGCCGCAGGTCGCCGCGTTCGCGGATCGCCACATCG
This sequence comes from Marmoricola sp., assembly GCA_025965315.1. Taxonomy (GTDB): domain Bacteria; phylum Actinomycetota; class Actinomycetes; order Propionibacteriales; family Nocardioidaceae; genus Marmoricola. The sequence goes on along the minus strand of JAOPXD010000135.1, from coordinate 15,305 downwards.
TCGTCCAGAAGTCCAGCGACGGCCGGGTGACGACCTCGGGCCTCGAGGTCCTCGACGACGCCGGGCGGGTTCGCGAGCTCTCCCGGATGCTCGCCGGGCTGGAGGAGTCCGAGACCGCGATGGCGCACGCCCAGGAGCTCCTCGACGTCGCGCAGCAGGCCCGAGCGGCCCGCAAGTAGGGGCATTCTCCGCACCTGACCAGTCCAGCCGGGAGAGTCGCGCGACGCAGCGGCGTTCTTCTTGATAGGGTCGAACCCCGTGGAGATGACGGACTTTCTCCAGCAGTTGGGGTCCGTCGCAGCCGCACCTCATGCGAACCAGACCACGGGAGTCACCTTGGCACCGAGCCAGCCGACCAAGCACGTATTCGTCACCGGCGGCGTCGCCTCGTCGCTCGGCAAGGGCCTGACCGCCTCCAGCCTCGGCAGCCTGCTCAAGGCGCGCGGCATGCGGGTCACGATGCAGAAGCTCGACCCGTACCTGAACGTCGACCCGGGAACGATGAACCCGTTCCAGCACGGCGAGGTGTTCGTGACCAACGACGGCGCCGAGACCGATCTCGACGTCGGCCACTACGAGCGCTTCCTGGACACCGACCTGAACCAGATCGCGAACGTCACGACCGGGCAGGTGTACTCGACGGTGATCGCCAAGGAGCGCCGCGGCGACTACCTCGGTGACACCGTCCAGGTGATCCCGCACATCACCAACGAGATCAAGGACCGGATCCGGGCGATGGGTGGTCTCGACGTCGACGTCGTGATCACCGAGATCGGCGGCACCGTCGGTGACATCGAGTCGCTGCCGTTCCTCGAGGCCGCGCGCCAGGTCCGGCACGACCTCGGCCGCGACAACTGCTTCTTCCTGCACGTGTCGCTGGTCCCGTGGATCGGTCCGAGCCAGGAGCTCAAGACCAAGCCGACCCAGCACTCGGTCGCGGCCCTGCGTTCGATCGGTATCCAGCCGGACGCGATCGTCTGCCGTGCCGACCGGCAGCTCCCCGACAGCATCAAGAAGAAGATCTCGCTGATGTGCGACGTCGACCAGGACGCCGTGGTCACCGCGGCCGACGCCGCCTCGATCTACGACATCCCGAAGGTGCTCCACAAGGAGGGCCTCGACGCCTACGTCGTACGCCGGTTGAACCTGCCCTTCCGCGACGTCGACTGGACGGCGTGGGACGACCTGCTCGAGCGGGTGCACCACCCTGACGAGGAGGTCACCGTCGGCCTGGTCGGCAAGTACATCGACCTGCCCGACGCGTACCTCTCGGTCGTCGAGGCGCTGCGCGCCGGCGGGTTCGCGCACAAAGCGAAGGTCAACGTCGCCTGGATCCAGTCCGACCTGTGCGAGACCCACGAGGGCGCGGCCAAGGTGCTCGCCGACGTGGACGCGGTCCTGGTTCCGGGCGGGTTCGGGATCCGCGGTATCGAGGGCAAGCTGGGTGCGCTGACCTACGCCCGCACGAACGGGATCCCGACCCTCGGCCTCTGCCTCGGCCTGCAGTGCATGGTGATCGAGTACGCCCGCAACGTCGCCGGTCTGAGCAAGGCGGCCTCGACCGAGTTCGACCCCGAGTGCCCCGAACCGGTGATTGCGACGATGGCCGAGCAGCACGCGTACGTCGAAGGGGCAGGCGACCTCGGCGGCACCATGCGGCTGGGTCTCTACCCCGCGAACCTGGCCGAGGGCTCGGTCGTACGGGCAACGTACGGCGAGGCCAAGGTCGAGGAGCGCCACCGGCACCGCTACGAGGTCAACAACGGCTACCGCGACCAGCTCGAGGAAGCCGGGCTGGTGTTCTCGGGCACGTCGCCGGACAACAACCTGGTCGAGTACGTCGAGCTTCCTGCCGACGTGCACCCGTACTACGTCTCCACCCAGGCGCACCCCGAGCTGCGATCGCGCCCGACGCGCCCGCACCCGCTGTTCGTGGGGTTGGTCGGCGCTGCGATCACGCGCCAGCGCGAGCTACGGATCCCGATCGACGAGACCGGCCTGCGACGGCACACCGAAGACGAATCGTGAGTGAACCGCTGGCCGACGTCCCGCTGGGCTGGCCCGTGGTCAGCAGCGTGGACGTCCATCGCGACGACTGGGTGGTCTCGGTCCGCAAGGACACCATCCACCGGCCGGGCCATCCCGAGGACACCTTCGGCCGCCTGGTCGTCGACGATCCGGGAGCGGTGGTGATCCTGGCCATCGACCAGGACGACCGCGTCGTCGTGCTGCGCCAGTACCGGCACGCTGCCCAGCAGCGGCTGGTCGAGCTCCCCGCCGGCAAGCTCGACAAGCCGGGGGAGGATCCCCTGGTGGCAGCGCAGCGCGAGCTCCGCGAGGAAGCCGCGCTGGCGGCTGACGACTGGGTGCACCTGATGACGACCTGGGCCTCACCGGGGATCACCTCCGAGACGCACGCGATCTTCGTTGCCCGCGGTCTGCACGACGTCCCGCGCGACTTCGACCTCCACCACGAGGAGATCGACATGACGTTGGAGCGGGTGCCGCGTGCCGACCTGGTCGAGGCGGTCCTCGACGGTCGGGTCGCGGACGCACCGCTGGTCATCGCCCTGCTCGCCTTCGAAGCACTCTCGGGCGCCGGTCGTCTGTGAGCCCCGTCAGCGGCCGTGAGCCGCTCGGTCCCGAGGCCCTGGTCGCCTCGGTCCTGACCGACAACCCGGTGATCGACGGCCACAACGACCTGATCTGGCACGCCCGGAAGCACCACGGCTACGACTGGGACCACTTCGACGTGGCCAGCGACCTGTCCGGCACCGGCGTGCACACCGACCTCCAGCGGATGCGAGCCGGGGGAGTCGGGGCGCAGTTCTGGTCGGTCTACGTGCCGGGGCGGCTCTCACCCGAGGAGATCCTGACCGCGACCTTCGAGCAGATCGACGCGGTGCACACCCTGATCCGCCGGTACGGGGACCGGATGGCCCTGGCGACGGGTACCGCTGATGTCGAGGCGGCCTGGGCGACCGGGCGGATCGCCTCGTTGCTCGGTGCCGAGGGTGGGCACCAGATCGGTGGCTCGCTGGCCGTGCTGCGGTCGTTGCAGGCGCTCGGGGTGCGCTACCTGACGCTGACCCACAACGACAACGTCTCCTGGGCCGACTCAGCCACCGACCGACCCGTGCTCGGCGGACTCTCCGACTTCGGCCGGGAGGTGGTCGCGGAGATGAACCGGATCGGCGTCCTGGTCGACCTCAGTCATGTCAGCGCCGACGTGATGCGCCAGGCACTGGACGTCTCGACCGCGCCGGTGATCTTCTCGCACTCCTCGGCCCGGGCGGTCTGCCCGCACCCGCGGAACGTGCCCGACGACGTCCTCACCGGTCTCACGGTCAACGGCGGCATCTGCATGGTCACCTTCGTTCCCTGGTTCGTGACGCCCGCGGTGCACGAGTGGGACCTCGCCGCGCAGGACGCCGCCTGGGCCGTCGGCATCGACTCGCGCGACCTGGCGGCGTACACGCCGTTCGCGGAGCAGTGGGCGAAGACGACACCGCCGCCGCGGTCGACGGTCGCCGACGTGGTCGCGCACCTCGAGCACGTCCGCGACGTCGCCGGGATCGAGCACGTCGGCCTCGGCGGCGACTACGACGGCGTCGAGTGGCTGCCCGAGGGTCTCGACGACGTCTCCGGCTACCCGCGGCTGCTGGTCGCGCTCGCCGAGCGCGGCTGGTCGCGTGCCGACCTGGCGGCGCTGACCTGCCGCAACACCCTGCGGGTGCTGAGCGACGCCGGCTGCCGGTCCACGGGACGAACCGGGGCATAGGATCCGAGCACCGGCACCCGTGGTGCCGATGGACGGATCTGGGAGGTCTGCTGTGAGGGTCGGCGTACCGAAGGAAGTCAAGAACCACGAGTACCGGGTGGCGATCACCCCGATCGGCGTGCACGAGCTCGTCGCGCACGGGCACGAGGTCCTGGTCCAGCGATCTGCCGGTGTTGGTTCGTCGATCACCGACGACGAGTACGCCGCCGCCGGAGCGTCGTTGGTCGACGACCCGGACGAGGTCTGGGCCAGCGCGGACATGGTCCTGAAGGTGAAGGAACCTGTCGCCGAGGAGTACCACCGGATGCGCGACGGGCTGGTGCTCTTCACCTACCTCCACCTCGCCGCCGACCGACCGCTGACCGAGGAGCTGGTGGCCCGCAAGGTCACCGGGATCGCCTACGAGACGGTGCAGCTGCCCTCGGGTGGGTTGCCGCTGCTGTACCCGATGTCGGAGGTCGCCGGCTGCCTGGCACCCCAGGTGGGCGCGTACTCGCTGCTCAAGGCCGAGGGCGGCCGTGGCGTGCTGATGGGCGGTGTCGGCGGGGTGGCGAACGCCAAGGTGGTGATCATCGGTGCCGGTGTCTCCGGTCAGAACGCCGCCAACATCGCGCTCGGGATGGGCGCTGACGTGACCCTGCTCGACACCGACCTGGACAAGCTCCGGATGTCGTTCTGGCGCTACAACAACCGGGTGCACGGTCTGGCGTCCTCCAAGCTCGCGATCCAGCAGCAGGTCCTGGAGGCCGACATGGTGATCGGTGCCGTGCTGATCCCGGGCGCCAAGGCGCCGAAGCTCGTCACCAACGACCTCGTCGCTGCGATGAAGCCCGGTTCGGTGCTCGTCGACATCGCCGTGGACCAGGGCGGCTGCTTCGAGGACACCCACCCGACCACGCACGCGGACCCGACGTACCAGGTGCACGGCTCGACCTTCTACTGCGTGGCGAACATGCCGGGCGCCGTGCCGCACACCTCGACCTACGCCCTGACCAACGCGACGCTGCCGTACGCCGTCGCGCTCGCGGACAAGGGCTGGCAGCAGGCGTGCCTGGCGGACCACTCGCTGGCGCTCGGCCTGAACACCCACGCCGGCGCGCTGACCAGCGCACCGGTCGCCGAGGCGCACGACCTGGTCGCCGTAGCGCTGACCGAGGCGCTAGCAGGGGCCGGAGCTGGCTCCTGAGCGCCCCCAGCCCGTTGGTCCGCGCCGTCCGTACGTACCTGGACCACCTCGGTGTCGAGCGCGGTCTGGCGACCAACACCCTGACGTCGTACCGGCGTGACCTGAGGCGCTACCTCGGGTACCTGGACTCGCTCGGGACGACGGATCTCGATGCGATCACCGAGCAGACCGTGCTGGGCTTCCTGATGGCGCTGCGCGAAGGGGACCGGGACCACCCGGCGCTCAGCGCCAGCTCGGCCGGCCGCACGGTGGTGGCGGTCCGCGGGTTCCACAAGTTCGCCGTGCGCGACGGCCTCGCGAAGCTCGATCCGTCCGTCGGCGTACGGCCTCCGAGTCCCGCCAAGCGGCTGCCCAAGGCGCTGCCGCTGGCCGACGTCGAGGCCATCCTCGAGGCATCCGGAGCGCCCGGGACGATGCTCGCGCTGCGTGACCGCGCGCTGCTCGAGATGCTCTACGGCACCGGTGCCCGGATCTCCGAGGCCGTGGGGTTGGACGTCGACGACCTGGACCTCCGGAGCGACGAGACCGGCGGGACCGTGCTGCTGCGGGGCAAGGGCAGCAAGGAGCGGATCGTTCCGGTCGGCCGGTTCGCACGCGAGGCGGTCGAGGCGTACCTGACCCGGGCGCGGCCGGGTCTGGTCGCCCAGGGGACCGGCACGGCGGCGATGTTCCTCAACGCCCGCGGTGGCCGGCTGTCGCGGCAGAGCGCCTGGACGGTGATCGTGCGATCGGCCGAACGTGCCGGGGTGCGGGCCGAGGTCTCGCCGCACACGATGCGGCACTCCTTCGCGACCCATCTGCTCGAGGGCGGAGCCGACGTCCGGGTCGTCCAGGAGCTGCTCGGACATGCCTCGGTGACGACCACGCAGGTCTACACCCTGGTCACCGTGGACAGCCTGCGGGAGGTCTACGCGGCCTCGCACCCGCGCGCTCTCGGGTGACCGCCGGAGGTCCGAAGAGCCCCTGCTGAACACACAGGTTTTTGCACAGGCAGGGTCGGGGCTGTGCATCTGAGCGGGAGTGAATACACACAGTTTCCCCAGATTGCGTCAGCGGACCACCGATGCGCTGCTTCGCCTTGTGACCGGCACCGGAGACCCATAGAGTCACGGCCACTGCGCGTCGTGACGCCAAGTCGACAAAACCGCAGAGCCACAAAGAGCAGGGCGACAAAGAACGGCCACACAACGCAGTGCCCCCGCCAGGGGCACCAGACAAGGGGAATCGGCCATGAGCGGTGCCGACGGTTTCGGCTCACCATCCAGCGCTTCGGAGGTACCACCGCTGATCCACAACCCGGTGACGGCTGCCGCGCAGGACGCCACGGTCCTCCAGCACACCGCCTTCCGGGAATCGTCGGCCGCGCAGGCCACACTGGGGGATGCGACGGCACAGGAGGTCCCCGTGAGTGAGCTCGGTCCAACCGGACGCCCGATGCCGGTCCTGCCCGAGCCGGTTGCTCTGACCCAGCACGGCAACGCCCGGATCATCTCGATGTGCAACCAGAAGGGTGGCGTCGGCAAGACGACCACCGCGATCAACCTGGGTGCCGCGCTGGCCGAGTACGGCCGCAAGGTGCTCCTGGTCGACTTCGATCCGCAGGGTTCGCTCTCGGTGGGCCTCGGCCTGAACCCGCACCAGATGGAGCTCTCCATCTACAACCTGCTGATGGAGCGTGACGTCACCCTGGACGAGGTCGTCGTACCGACCGGGGTTGCCGGGATGGACCTGCTGCCCTCCAACATCGACCTCTCCGCAGCCGAGGTCCAGCTCGTCCACGAGGTCGCCCGCGAGCAGACCCTGCAGCGGGTCCTGGCCCCGGCGATCGAGAAGTACGACATCATCCTGATCGACTGCCAGCCCTCGCTCGGCCTGCTGACCGTGAACGCGCTGACGGCATCGGACGGGGTGATCGTGCCGCTCGAGTGCGAGTACTTCGCGCTGCGCGGCGTCGCGCTGCTCAAGACCACCATCGACAAGGTCCGCGAGCGGTTGAACCCGAAGCTCCAGATCGAGGGCATCCTCGGGACCATGTACGACGGTCGCACCCTGCACGGCCGCGAGGTGATGTCACGCCTGGTCGATGCCTGGGGCGACACCGTGTTCCACACCGTGATCCGCCGTACCGTGAAGTTCTCCGACTCCACGGTCGCCGGCGAGCCGATCACCAGCTACGCCGCCACGTCCGCAGGTGCCGACTCCTACCGTCACCTCGCCCGGGAGGTGCTGGCTCGTTGGCAAGACGCGTGAGCCTGCCCGCAGCGGACGACCTGTTCCGGCCGACTGCCGAAGGCGACGAGGAGCCGACGCCTGCTCCGGCGGTCGCGTCGGTGAAGGCAGTTCCGAGAACGGCTCCCAAGGATGCTTCCGGTTCCGACGCCAAGCGCCAGCCCAGCGGGCGGGTCCGGCACGACGAGAAGGTGACGGTCTACGTCACCGCCGACGAGCTGGTGGACATCGAGCACGCCCGGTTGTCGCTGCGCCGTGACCACGGCCTGGCGGTCGACCGCGGTCGGCTCGTGCGCGAGGCGCTGGCGATCGTGCTCGCGGACCTCGAGCTGCACGGGGACGACAGCGAGCTCGTCCGCCGGTTGCTGGGATGAGCACCGCAGCACCCGAGCTGATGAAGGCCGCACGTCCCGAGGTCGACGGCCTCGTCGAGCGTGGCCTCGAGGTCGGTTTCGCGGTCCGCCTGGACAACTTCGAAGGCCCGTTCGACCTCCTGCTGAGCCTGATCAGCAAGCGCAAGCTGGACGTGACCGAGGTGGCGCTGTCCCAGGTCACCGACGAGTTCATCGCGCACATCAAGGCGGCCGGCGAGGTCTGGGACCTCGAGCAGACCACGTCCTTCCTGCTGGTCGCGTCGACGCTGCTGGACCTCAAGGCTGCCCGGTTGCTGCCCTCGGGTGACATCGAGGACGAGGAGGACCTGGCGCTGCTCGAGGCGCGCGACCTGCTGTTCGCCCGGCTGCTCCAGTACCGCGCGTACAAGCAGGTGGCCTCGGTCCTCGAGCACCGGCTCGCCGACGAGGCGCTCCGGTTCCCGCGCGCCGTCGGGCTGGACGAGCGGTTCGCCACCTTGCTGCCCGACGTGCTGATCGGCTTGGGGCTCGAGGAGTTCGCGGGCCTGGCGGCTCGCGCGCTGGAGCCGAAGGTCGAACCGGTGCTCTCGCTCGCGCACATCCACGCGCCCGCGGTCAGCGTCCGCGAGCAGGCGCACCTGGTGGTCGAGCGGCTCCGGGTGCACGGGACCCTGACGTTCCGGAAGATCGCTGCCGATGCACCCGACGTGATGACCCGGGTCGCCAGGTTCCTGGCACTCCTGGAGCTGTTCCGCGAGGGTGTGCTGGCCTTCGACCAGGTCACCCCGCTCGGAGAGCTGACGGTCCGGTGGACCGGCGGCGAGGACGAGGAGATCGAGATCAACGACGAGTTCGACGGCACCCCGCTGCCGATCGACGAGCCCGTACCGCACCACGAGCCTGCAGGAAGTGACGAAGCATGACCGAGACCGAGACCGAGGTCGAGGACCGCGTGGACGAGGACCAGCTTCCTGACCAGGTACCCGACCAGGCGCGCGAGTCCGAGGGCGAGACGCTGTCGATCCCGCTGGCCGACCTGCGCCCGGCGCTGGAAGCCGTGCTGATGGTCGCCGACCAGCCGATGGACGAGGTCAGTCTCGCCACCGCGGTCGGCTATCCCGTCGGCGAGGTCGTCGAGGCGCTCCGCGGCCTGGCCGCCGAGTACGACGAGCAGGTCCGGGGCTTCGAGCTGCGCAACGTGGCCGGTGGCTGGCGCTACTACACCCGCGAGGAGTTCGCGCCGGTCGTGGAGAAGTTCGCCCTCGAGGGCCAGCAGGCGCGGCTCACCCAGGCAGCGCTGGAAACGTTGGCGGTGGTCGCCTACAAGCAGCCCGTCAGCCGGAGCCGCGTCTCGGCGATCCGCGGGGTCAACGTCGACGGCGTGATGCGCACCCTGCTCACCCGGGGGCTGGTCGAGGAGGCCGGCACCGACGCCGAGACCGGTGCCCACCTGTACCGGACCTCGAACTACTTCCTCGAGCGGATCGGCGTCACGTCCCTGGACGAGCTGCCCGAGCTCGCGCCGTTCGTGCCCGACATGGACGAGTTCGACTTCGACGAGGCGCTCGCGTCCTCGCCGCTCGTGGCGCAGGTGTCGGGTGACGACACCAGCGACGATTCCGTCGACGACGCGGCCGACGACTCCGAGCCGGACGAGTTCGTACCCGGTGAATGACGACTTCCCCGGGATCGACGAAGACGGTCTGATCCGCCTGCAGAAGCTGCTGGCCACGTCCGGGGTCGCGAGCCGGCGCAAGTGCGAGGAGCTGATGCTCGCCGGCGAGGTCGAGGTCGACGGCGAGATCATCACCCGGCTGGGCACGAAGGTCGACCCGCGCGTCGCGGTCATCCGGGTCTCGGGCAAGCGACTACCGCCGATCAGCCCGAACGTGTACCTGGTGATGAACAAACCACGCGGTGTCGTCTCGACGATGTCGGACCCGGAAGGGCGCCGTACGCTCAGCGACTTCGTCGCCGACCGCCCCGAACGGCTCTTCCACGTCGGTCGGCTGGACACCGACACCGACGGCCTGCTGCTGCTCACCAACGACGGCGACTTCGCGCAGCGGCTCGCGCACCCGTCGTACGAGGTGGAGAAGACGTACGTCGCCGAGGTCTCCGGTCCGGTCGACAAGGACACCGTCAAGACGCTGCTGGCCGGGGTCGAGCTGGAGGACGGGCCTGTCGAGGTCCGGCGTGCCCGGGTGATCTCGACGACCGCTGACCGCGGGATCGTCGAGCTGGCCATCCACGAGGGCCGGAACCGGATCGTTCGCCGGCTCCTCGACCAGATCGGCCACCCGGTGCTGCACCTGACCCGGACTGCCATCGGACCGGTGAAGATCGGGAACCTCCGGCAGGGCACCCTGCGCGAGCTGACCCTGGACGAGGTCGGATCGCTCCTCGACACTGCCGGCTTGTAGGCTCAGGCCCGTTCCGGACCCGGGCAGTACTGCCGCAGGGCCGTTGAGTCCCGAGGGGGAGCTGTGTCCGTTCGTGCTGTTCGCGGAGCCACCCAGCTGACCTCGGACACCCGCGAGGAGATGCTCGAGCGGGTCACCGAGATGGTCACCGCAGTGATGACCGCGAACCGGTTGGAGGTCGACGACTTCATCTCGGTCATCTTCACGGCCACCTCGGACCTGGTCTCGGAATTCCCTGCGTACGCAGCTCGTCGGCTCGGGTTCGGTGAGATCCCGCTGATCTGTGCCCGCGAGCTGGAGATCGACGGTTCGATGCCCCGCGTCGTCCGGATGATGGCGCACATCGACACCGATCTGGCGCGCGCCGAGATCACCCACGTCTACCTGCACGGCGCTGCAGCGCTGCGCTCGGACCTGACCAAGGTGCGGTCGGTCCCTGATGAGTGAGACGAGGATCCTGACGGGCCCGATCCACGTGATCGGTTCGGGGCTGCTCGGGACCTCGATCGGTCTTGCCGCCCGGCGTGCCGGGATCCCGGTCTGGCTCAGCGACGCCAACCCTGAGCACGTCCGGACAGCGATCAGCCTCGGTGCCGGGGACCAGCCGCCGACCGGAGGGGTGGCCCAGCTCGTCGTGGTCGCCGTACCGCCGCTGCACATCGCCGAGGTCGTCGTCGAGGCGCTGGCGACGGGTGCGGTCGTCACGGACATCGGGAGCGTGAAGGCGCAGCCGCTCACACAGGTCTCCGACCAGGTCGACGAGCAGTCCCTGGCCCGGTACGTCGGCAGCCACCCGATGGCGGGCAGCGAACGTTCCGGCCCGCTCGCGGCGAGCGCTGCACTCTTCGACGGTCGCCCGTGGGCGGTCGCTCCGCACGTGCACGCCGATCCGGCGTCGGTCGCGCTGGTCACCGAGCTGGTGGACCTGTGCGGTGCCGTCGCGGTCCGGCTGTCACCGGTCGAGCACGACCTGGCGGTGGCCCGGACCTCGCACCTGCCGCACCTGCTGGCCGTCCTGGCAGCCGGGCAGCTGACCGACGCCGTCCCTGATCACCTTTCGCTGTCGGGCCAGGGCGTGCGCGACGTCACCCGGGTCGCCGGCGGCGATCCGGACCTCTACGGCCAGATCATCCGCGCCAACGCCTCGGTGGTGAGCGACCTGTTGCGCGACCTGCGCGGTCAGCTCGACCGCCTGATCCTGGCCGTCGACGACGTGTCGCCCGACGATCTGGTCGAGATCCTGGCGCGCGGGAACGCCGGGACGCAGATCATCCCCGGCAAGCACGGCGGGGCCCCGCTGGAGACCGGTCCGGTCTTCGTGCTGGTCCCCGACCACCCGGGCGAGCTGGCCAGGCTGTTCGCCGACATCGGCGAGATCGGCGTCAACGTCGAGGACCTGCGCATCGACCACGACCCCGGTCGCCCGGCCGGTCTGGTCGAGCTCCAGGTCGAGGCGAGCGCTGCGGAGCAGCTGCGCGGTGCTCTCGAAGCAAGGAACTGGGTCACTCACCGGTAGTCTGACTCCCGCGCAGAATCCAGTTGAGCAGGAGCAGAGCAGTGAGCAGCACCGTGGTCGTGGCGATGGACGGGCCGTCGGGGTCCGGCAAGTCGAGCACTTCCCGCGGCGTCGCCGACCGGCTCGGGCTCGCCTACCTGGACACCGGGGCACAGTTCCGTGCGATGACCGTCTGGATGCTGCGCCACGGAGTCGATGTCGAGGACCCCGTTGCCGTTGCTGCGCAGGCCGGCACGCCGCACCTGGTCTCGGGCACCGACCCGCTCGATCCGACCATCGTGCTCGACGGCGCCGACGTCGCCGAAGCCATCCGATCGGCGGAGGTCACCGCTGCGGTGAGTCCGGTCGCCGCCGTTCCGGAGGTGCGGGCCCGGTTGCTGGACCTGCAGCGTTCGATCATCGCGGACGCCCTCCCTGGGGGCGGGATCGTCGTCGAGGGACGCGACATCGGGTCGGTCGTCTGGCCCGACGCGGACGTCAAGCTGTACCTGACGGCGGATGCCGCCGCCCGGGCTGCCCGGCGTACGGCTGAGAACGGGAGCGGCTCGGTCGCCGCCACCGAGGCCGACCTGCTGCGCCGCGACGCGATCGACTCCTCGCGGGCGACCGCACCGCTGGTCGTGCCCGCGGGCGCGATCCACCTGGACACGACGCAGTACGGGCTCGACGAGGTGATCGCGAAAGTGGTCGAGATCGTCGAGCAGGCGACCTCGGGCGGGACGGCGTCGTGACGACCGCCACCGACCGGTCGCACCGCGACCTGCCGCGTACCGCGGACATCAAGCACCCGGCGCGACTGATGCTGCACAGCCTCCGGCCGGCGTTCTCGGCGTTCGCACACCGTCGGTGGGACATCAGCCACCGTGGCGCTGACAAGGTCCCGGTCGACGGCCCGGTGGTCCTGGCCGGCAACCACATCGGATTCGTCGACGGTCCGCTGATGGCGATCGTCGGCCCTCGTCCCGTGCACGCCTTGACCAAGGGCGAGCTGTTCAGCGGGCCGCTCGGTGCCTTCCTGGCCGCGTCCGGTCAGATCCCGGTCGACCGGGACGAGGCCGACCCGCGTGCGCTCAAGACGGCACTGCGGGTCCTACGTGACGGGGGCGCCATCGGGATGTTCCCCGAGAGCACCCGTGGTGACGGGACCGTGAGCACCGCCGCAGGTGGCGCGGCCTACCTGGCGCTGGCTGCCGGAGCGCCCCTGGTGCCGGTGGCGTTCCTCGGGACCCGGCTGCCGGGGAGCGCTAGCACGTTCCCGCCAGCAGGCGTCCGGATCGTCATCTCGTACGGCGATCCGATCTGGGTGGCCCAGCAGGACTGGCCGCGCCGCAGGGCTGAGGTCCAGGACCTGACCGAAACGCTCCGACAGGCCATGATCAGTACGGTGCGCGACGCCGAGCAGGCCACAGGCATGACCCTTCCGGGACCCCTCCCCGAAGACAGCGAAGAAGACAGTCAGGAACACCGTGAGTGAGCAACAAGAGGTCCGGACGCCGATCCTGGCCGTGGTCGGGCGACCGAACGTCGGAAAGTCGACGTTGGTCAACCGGATCATCGGCCGGCGCGAGGCCGTGGTCGAGGACCGTCCCGGGGTCACCCGGGACCGGGTCTCGTACGACGCGCACTGGAACGGTCGGGCCTTCACCGTCGTCGACACCGGTGGCTGGGACCCGGACGCCGAAGGGCTCGCCGAGCGCATCTCGGCCCAGGCGGAGGTAGCCGTCGGTCTGGCCGATGCCGTCCTCTTCGTGGTCGATGCCACCGTCGGGATCACCGATGCCGACGAGGCTGTCGTCAAGGTGCTCCGCAAGAGCGGCCGCCCGGTGATCCTGGCCGCGAACAAGGTCGACGACCAGCGCGCCGAGGCGGAGGCGTTCGGGTTGTGGAACCTGGGGCTGGGGGAGCCGTACCCGGTCTCGGCGCTGCACGGCCGCGGGTCAGGCGACATGCTCGACGCCATCCTGGCGGCGCTCCCGGAAGCGCCGGAGGAGTCCTTCCACGAGGTCGGCGGACCGCGCAGGATCGCGATCATCGGTCGTCCGAACGTCGGGAAGTCCTCGCTGCTCAACAAGCTGGCGGGCGAGGAGCGCGTCGTCGTCGACGACGTCTCCGGCACCACGGTCGACCCGGTCGACGAGCTGGTCGACCTGGGAGGGCGGATCTGGAAGTTCATCGACACCGCTGGCATCCGCAAGCGTGTCAAGACCGCCTCGGGCCACGAGTACTACGCCTCCCTGCGCACCGCGACCGCGATGGAGCGCGCCGAGGTCGCCGTCCTGGTCATCGACGGCAGCCAGTCGATCTCCGAGCAGGACATGCGGATCATCCAGACCGTCCGTGACTCCGGGCGCGCGCTGGTGATCTGCTTCAACAAGTGGGACCTCGTCGACGACGAGCGTCGCTACTACCTCGAGCGCGAGTACGAGCGCGAGCTCGTCCAGGTGCAATGGGCACCACGGATCAACATCACCGCACGGACCGGTTGGCACATCGATCGCCTGGTTCCGGCCCTCGACGCGGCGCTGGCAGGCTGGGAGACCCGGATCTCGACCGGCCAGCTGAACGCGTTCCTCGGCAGGCTCGTCGCCGAGCACCCGCACCCGGTGCGCGGAGGCCGCCAGCCGCGGATCCTGTTCGGGACCCAGGCGCAGACGGCTCCGCCGACGTTCATCCTGTTCACCACCGCGAGGATCGATGCCGGCTACGAGCGGTTCATCGAGCGCCGCCTGCGGGAGGAGTTCGGGTTCGCCGGTACGCCGATCGCGCTGCAGGTCCGTCCGCGGGAGAAGCGCAAACGCTGACGCGGTACGACTGTCCGTCCAAATATGTGACAAAACGGACAGTCGTTGCCACCATGGAGACATGAAGCGCGGATTGGTCGCGGTTGCTGTGCTGACGAGTGCCTTGCTGGCGGCCGGGCTGGTCCATGCGGTCACGCCCTCCGAGGCAGCGGCGCCGACGCACGTCGCGATCGCCGGAACCTCGTGCCGTGCCTTCCCGGCGAGCAACTGGTGGCACGCGGATGTCAGCGGCCTGCCCGTCGACCCACGCAGCTCGGCGTGGCTCTCGCACATGGGCACCGCTCGGGACCTGCACCCCGACTTCGGGCCGTCGTACGGGGACGGGCCGAACTACGGCATCCCGATCACCGTGGTCGCGGCGTCGCACCCGAAGGTGGCGGTGAAGTTCGGGTACGCCGACCAGAGCGACCACGTGCGCTACCCGCTGGGCAGGGACACCCGGATCGAAGGTGGTCGCGGCTCGAGCGGGGACCGGCACGCGATCGTCGTGGACAAGGGAACCTGCCGCCTGTACGAGACCTGGGCGACCTCGGTGAAGAACGGCAAGTGGCGCGCAGGCTCTGGCGCGACCTGGTCGTTGACCAGCAACAAGGTGCGCCCGAACGGCTGGACCTCGGCCGACGCCGCCGGGCTGCCGATCCTTCCCGGGTTGCTGCGCTGGAACGAGGTCGAGGCCGGGTACGTCGACCACGCGATCCGGTTCACCACCGAGGAGACCAGCAACCACCACCTGTACCCGGCGCGGCACGACGCCGGCTCGACCGACAGCTGGACCTACCCGCCGATGGGAGCCCGCTTCCGGCTCAAGGCCTCGTACGACGCCTCCGGCCTGGGAGCGCGCGCTCGCGTGGTGGTCGCTGCGATGAAGAAGTACGGGCTGGTTCTCGCCGACAACGGGTCGGACTGGTACTTCGGTGGCGAGCAGAACGCGCACTGGCCGGACGGGCTGATATCGGACCTGAAGAAGATCCCGGCCTCCGAGTTCCAGGCCGTCGACACGAGCTCGTTGGCGCCTT
>JAOPXD010000103.1 GCA_025965315.1 Marmoricola sp. | reverse complement strand
TGGGAGCCGGTGACGTCACTGCCGAGCACGCTGCGGTGATCATGCTCGCCGACCGGCAGCTACCGGCCGGGCTCACGGTCGCAGAGCGCGCGTCGGTCGAGGAGTCGCTGGTCGCCAAGGCGTCGGTAATGACCCCGGGCTCGCTCCGCCGCGCCGCACGTCGTGCGCTGGAAGCCGTGGAGACCGACCGTCGCGTCGGCGACGCTCACGAGAACGCGCTCGTGGTCGACGAAGAGACCCAGGCTCGTTCCAGGACCCGGCTCAGCCTGCACGACAACGGTGACGGCACCGTGACCGGCCACTTCACCGTCCCGACCCTGCACGGACACCTGCTCAAGAAGATCATCGAGACCATCACCGCACCCCGACGCGGACGACTGGGTGCTTCCGAAGCGCACGTCGGTCCCGGTGGCCCGATGAGCACCGACTGGGACCGCGCCCGTGGAGAAGCGCTGTGCGAACTCATCGAGCACCTGCCCACCGACCACCTGCACCCCCGCACTGCCGCCACCATGGTCGTCACGATCTCCGAGGAGACCCTCCGCGGCGCGCTCGCGGTAGCGCATCTCGACACCGACACCGAGCTCTCCGCCGGCCAAGCCCGGCGTTTGGCATGCAACTCCGGGCTGATCCCAGCCGTCCTCGGGGGCCAGTCACAAGTCCTGGACCTCGGTCGCGCCGCACGACTGTTCACCGAAACCCAACGAACCGCCCTGGGGCTCAAGCAGCGGACCTGCGGTGCCAAGGACTGTGACAGGCCGTTCGCGTGGACCGAGCTCCACCACCTGGTCGAGTGGGCGCGAGGCGGATCTACCGATCTGGCCAACGCGATCGGCCTCTGTCATTTCCATCACCAACGCATCCACGATCCCGACTACGACCACCAACGGGAACCCGGTGGCATCACCTTCGTGCTCAGACGTCGCGCACCGGACGGCGTCAAGGGATCGGCTCCTAGGCTGGGGCCATGAGTAGTCAGCTCGCCATCGGAGCGCACGTCGACCAGACCGATCCGATCGCCGAGGCGAAGGCGCGTGGGACGACGCTGGTCCAATTCTTCCTCGGAGATCCTCAGGGCTACAAGGGCCCCGAGATCTCGTATGTCGGCGGGGCAGCCGGACTCAAGTCTGACGCTGAGGCAGCCGGGATCGACCTCTACGTGCACGCGCCGTACATCGTGAACGTGGCCACGACGAACAACCGGATCCGGATCCCCAGTCGCAAGCTGCTCCAGCAGCACATGGACGCGGCAGCGGAGATCGGGGCCAAGGGGCTGATCGTGCACGGCGGCCACGTGAGCAAGGAGGACGATCCCGCGAAGGGCTTCGACAACTGGCGCAAGGCGATCGAGGCGACCGACCTGAAGATTCCACTGCTGCTGGAGAACACTGCCGGTGGGGACAACGCGATGGCGCGCCACCTGGACCGGATCGCATCGGTCTGGGCCGCGATCCAGGAGGCCGACGGTTCCGAGAACGTGGGCTTCTGCCTGGACACCTGCCACGCCTGGGCGGGCGGCATCTCGCTGGCCGACGCCGTCGAGAAGGTGCACGGCATCACCGGACGGATCGATCTCGTGCACGCCAACGACAGCCGGGACGCGTTCGACTCCGGTGCCGACCGGCACGCCAACTTCGGGAGCGGTCAGCTGGACGCGGACGAGTTCGCCTCGGTCGTACGCCAGGCCGCTGCTCCGGTGATCTGCGAGACCCCGGGAGGCGCCGAGGAGCACCTCGAGGACTTCGCCTGGCTCCGGGCCCGACTGTGACCGCGAGGCTCGGCCGCCGATCCGTGCTCGCCGGTGCGGCCACGATCCTGCTCGCCGCTTGCGGGGCGAAGACCGCAGCGAAGACCGGGGCCCCGAGCACGAAGGGCGACGGGCTCCGGCAGATCCGGTACGCCGAGGACCATCCCGACCAGTACGGCGTCCTGGGCCTGCCGTCCGGTGCCGGTGCCGACGCGCCGAAGGCTCTGGTGGTGCTGCTGCACGGTGGCTACTGGCAGGCCGGCTACGGGGCCGGGTTGATGGACGGGCTGGCGGCTGACCTGCGCAAGCGTGGGTACGCGACCTGGAACGTCGAGTACCGCAGGGTCGGTACAGGTGGGGGCTTCCCGGCGACCTTCCTCGACGTTGCCGCGGCGATCGACCACGTTCCGACCCTGGGACTCCCCGGATCTCTGCCGGTCGTCGTGATCGGTCACTCCGCGGGTGGCCAGCTCGCCGCCTGGGCTGCGTCGCGGAACGCCCGGACCCCCGGCGGGACTCCGCGGATCACCGCCGGAAGGACGATCTCGCTGTCCGGGGTGCTCGAGCTCACCGACGCCTGGTCCGAGAACCTCGGCACCGGGGCGGTCCAGTCGTTGATGGGGGGCAGTCCGACCCAGCTGCACAGCGCGTACGCCGTCGCGGACCCCGGCCTGCTGCTGCCCGCCAGGGGGACGTTCACAGCGATCCATGCCCGGGACGACACGATCGTGCCGATCAGCCAGAGCAAGGCCTATGCGGCTGCCGACCAGACGGCCGGGGGCACGGCTGCCTTCACGCTGGTGCCCGGCGGCCACTTCGACCTGATCGATCCGAGCAGCGCCGCGTGGCACACCACGCTGACCTACCTGCCGGACTGAGCCGCCTAGTGACGAGGCGGGGACACCCCGAGGGCAGCGCACGCCTGTTCGTGGAGCGCGACCACCTCGTGGCGGATCTCGGAGCGTTCGGTGATCGGCGCTGCCGGCCACGGGATCCGGACCTCACGGGTCGCGTCCCCGACGGTCGCGGACCAGTAGCCGGCATCGCTGTCGAGCCAGGTCATCTCGGCCGCGGACGCCGTCGGCAGACCGAAAGCCTGGATGATCCGCAGGCTGTCGTCGGCATGGTCGCCGTTCATGTGGGCCAGGACGCCGGCCACCACGTCGGGTGGGAACGTGCTCATCTGGTTGCTCCCGGTGTCGACTCGGTCACGACGCTCGCCATGGGTGACTAGTACCCACATCGCGGATCGTTAGTCTCGTGGCGTGCCTTCCCCCCCACCGCCGAGCCAGCTCGAAGTCCGGACGATCACCGCTGCCGAGCACCTGGCGTTCCTGTGTACGCGCCAGAGCGCCAGCTTCTTGCAGACGCCCGCGTGGGCTGCGGTGAAGCAGGAGTGGAAGGCCGAGTCGCTCGGCTGGTCCCGTGACGGCGAGCTGGTCGGGGCGGCGCTGGTCCTGTACCGGCAGCTGCCCAAGGTCAAGCGCTACCTCGCCTACCTGCCCGAAGGCCCGGTGATCGACTGGGACAGCGACGATCTCGGCGCGTGGTTGACCCCGATGGCGGCACACCTGCGCAGCCAGGGCGCCTTCGGCATCCGGATCGGGCCGCCGGTGGTCACCCGGCGCTGGACCTCGGCCCAGATCAAGGACGGCATCGCTGACGACAGCGTCTCGACCCTGACCCAGCTGCCTCCGGCAGAGCGCAGCCAGGTCGGCGCCTCCGTGGTTTCTCAGCTGCGCGAGCTCGGTTGGCGCTGCCAGGCGGTCGAGGGTGGGTTCGCCGCGGGCCAACCGCAGTTCAACTTCCAGATCCCGTTGGCTGACACAGACGGGCTCCGGTCGGAAGACCAGCTGCTTTCCCAGATGAACCAGCTCTGGCGTCGCAACATCAAGAAGGCCGCGAAGGCCGGCGTCGAGGTGCGGGTCGCGTCCGGCAGCCTCGACGAGGTCGCTGCCGACCTGGCCGCGTTCCACTCCCTGTACGCGCACACCGCCGAGCGCGACCACTTCACCCCGCGCGGCCTGGACTACTTCCGGACCATGTACGACGCCCTGCACGCCGAGGAGCAGCGCAGCGCGGGCCTGGTCCAGATCCGGCTCTACCTCGCCGAGCACGAGGGCGACCTGGTCGCAGCCACGATCTGGATCCGGGTGGGGACGCACACCTGGTACGCGTACGGCGCCAGCTCGACCGAGAAGCGCGACGTCCGCGGGTCCAACGCGATCCAGTGGCAGATGATCACCGATGCCCTGGCCGCGGGCGCTGGCGTGTACGACCTGCGCGGCATCACCGAGACGCTCGCCGCCGATGACGCGCACGTCGGCCTGATCCAGTTCAAGGTCGGCACGGGTGGCGAAGCCGTCGAGTACGTCGGCGAGTGGGACCTGCCGCTGAACCGGGCCGTCTATGGTGCCTTCCAGCTGTACCTGAGACGAAGGGGCTGAGCCGTGAGCCTGGTGCTGCACGTCGACGGCGACCGCTGGCGTACCCATCTGCGCGAGGTCGCCGAGCGGCGTACCGGTCTGGTCCCGGTGCTGAAGGGCAACGGCTACGGCTTCGGGCTGGCGCGGCTGGCCCGCAAGTCGGAGTGGCTCGGCGTCGACACCGTCGCGGTCGGCACTCCCGGCGAGGTCGCCGAGGTCGCGACCCGCTTCCCCGGCGACATCCTGGTGCTGACGCCGTGGCGGGCGTTCGACGCCGCGCTCATCGACCCGGCGCACGCCCCGCGGGTGATCACCACGGTCGACCGGCTCGAGGACCTGGAAGCACTGATCGCCCTGGGTGACGGTCGTCGGGTGGTGCTCGAACGGTTGACCTCGATGAAGCGGCACGGATTCACCGCACGCGGCCTGCGGGACGCGGCAGCGCTGGTCAGCGGACCGGGCGGGCTGCGGCTCGCGGGCGCCACGCTGCACCTTCCCCTCGGCGCCGCCGGCGAGAACCGGGTCGAGGTCGAGACGTTGATGACCGACGTCGTCGCAGCCGGGCTCGCTGAGCCGGGCGCAACCGTCTGGGTCTCGCACCTCAGCACCGAGGACGTGGCCGCCCTGGCCGCGCAGTACCCCGAGGTCAGGTTCCGGCCCCGGATCGGGACCGAGCTCTGGCTCGGGGACCGGGACGCCGTCAGCGTCACGGCGCACGTCCTGGACAGCCACCCGGTCGAACGCGGCGAGACCTTCGGGTACCGCGGTCGGACCCTGCCGCGCACCGGGACGATCCTGGTGGTCTCCGGCGGCACCGCCCACGGGATCGGCCTCGAGGCCCCCAGCGGCGAGGGCAGTGCCCGGGCCCGGGTGAGCAGCCTGACCCGCGGTGGACTGGATGCGCTCGGGCTGGCCAGGTCGCCGTTCACGATCGACGGCAAGGCGCGCTACTTCGCCGAGCCCCCGCACATGCAGGCCTCGATGCTGTTCCTGCCCTCAGGCGTCTCGGTGCCCGAGATCGGCGAGAGCGTGCCGGTCCGGGTCCGGTTCACCGCCACCGTCTTCGACAGCGTTCTGGTCAGCTGAGGAACCCCGCGGGTCCCAGAGATCGAACGGGTCGGGATCCTCGGCCTCGTCGAGAACCTCGGCCCGCCAGATGTCTCGGACGACCAGCACCATCAGGTAGATCTCACCGAGCACCCGGACCACGATCGCCAGCTGGTAGATCGTCGGGTTCGTGCCCGACCCCGGAGCCAGCCAACCGCCCAGGTACCACCAGACCGAGGCGAAGTAGAACAGCTCGCACGCCTGCCAGATGAGCAGGTCCCGCCACCGAGGACGCGCCAGCGCGGCGAGCGGCAGCAGCCAGAGCACGTACTGCGGCGAGTACACCTTGTTGACGATCAGGAAGACCGCGACGATCAGGAACGCCACCTGGGCGACCTTCGGCCGTTGCGGCGCCTTCAGCCCGAGCGCCAGGATCGCACCGCAGCCGAGGCCGAGCACCAGCCACGAGACCACGTTGAGGGTGTGCGTGGACACCGTCATGCCGTGCTCGCTCGCCACCAGCCACAGCGAGCCCAGGTCGGCGCCGCGGGACGAGTTGAAGGACCAGAAGACCTTCCACGCGGACTCGTTCGAGACCAGCGCCGGCAGGTTGACGGCGAACCAGGCGGTCGCCGCCCCGCACACCGCGACGAAGAAGACATCGGTACGCCGACGACGGACCGCGTCGACCAGGAAGGCGCCGAGCAGGAACACCGGGTAGAGCTTGGTGGCGAAGCCGAGTCCCACCATCACCCCGGCCAGCAGCGGTCGACCGCGTGCCCAGGCCCAGAGCGCGCCGGCGGTGAACAGCACCGCGAACAGGTCCCAGTTGACCAGACCCGCGACCAGCAGCGTCGGCGAGAGCGCCAGCCCCATCGCGTCCCACGGGCGTCCGGGGCTCGCTCCGGAGAGGAAGAAGACCGAGCCGAGGCCGCAGAGCAGCAGCAGCAGCGCGGTGACGAGGAAGTAGGTGTTCACCTCCTTCGTCATCCCGGGAAGGCCCCAGAGGTCACCGGTCGCGGTCTGCTGCCGGATCGCCTGCGACGGGCCGCTCGGCATCAGCGCGGTGATCTCGGAAGCGGCCCACGCGAAGTCGGCGATCAGCACCGGGTACTCCATGGCCGGGTAGCGGCCGTTGGACTTCGCGTACGGGTACCGGTGCTCGGCGAAGCCGCGGTCGGTGTACAGGTACGGCACGTCGGAGTAGCACATCTTGGCGTAGCGGACCGAGGTGTTGGACCAGTTCGTCTCCCCGCACGGGTACTTCTGGACCAGGCCCAGTGCGAAGACGATCGTGAACAGCGCGAGCATGATCCGGACCGGTGTCCACCACCGGTTCGGGCGCGCGTGCTCGCCGACCGGCCCGCCGATGACCTCGGACAGTGCGGTCGCGATCGGGTCCTCGCGGGTCGGGCTGTTGCTCATCCGGGGCGGGTCAGGTCGCTAACAGGGCGGCTGGAGCAGGCCGCCGCAGGTCGGCACGTCGGTGGGTGTCCCGGACGGTGTGATCGTCGGGGTCGGCGTGGTCGTCGGGGTGATCGTCGGCGACGGCGTCAACGTGGGGGTGATCGTCGGCGTCGGCTTCTTGGTCTTCTTCGGCGGCGGCGTGTACGGGTCGTGCCCGTGGGCCGGAGCCTTTCCGGTCAGCTTCGCCGGCGGCGGGAACGTCTCGATGGAGGTGCCGTCCATGATCAGCTTCATGATCGCCGTCCAGGTCCGGGTCGGGTACGTCGCACCGTAGAACGGGTTCAGGTACCCCTCGAGGGTCTGCCGACCGTTGCCGCGCACGTACATCACCGCGGTGGCGACCTGCGGGGTGAAGCCGACGAACCAGGACGAGATCACGTCGCCGCCGGTCTTGGTCGCCGTCCCGGTCTTGCCGGCGGCCGGTCGGGCCAGCGCCATCGCCGCCGTACCGGTTCCGCCCTTGACCGTCTGCTGCAGGGCGTAGCTGACGTTGGAGGCGATGTCGGCGCTGATCGCCCGGGTGGTCTTCTTCGGCGCTGTGTAGAGCACCTTGCCGTCGCTGGCCTGGGTGACCTTCGCGACGACGTACGTCGGGTGCTCCAGACCGCCGTCGGCGATCGTCGAGTACGCGTTCGCCATGTTGATCGGGCTGACCGTGGCCGACCCGAGGGCGATCGTCGCCTCCGGCCGCAGGCCCGGGGTGTTCGCCGGGATACCCATCTTGATAGCGGTGTTCATCACCTTCTGGGGGCCGTCGGGGATCGAGGCGGTCAGGTCGACGTACGCGGTGTTGATCGACTCCTGGGTGGCCTTGATCAGGTCGACCTTGGCGCCGTAGCTGTGCCCGTCGCCCTGGCCCTCGTTCTTCACCGACAGCCCGCTCGGGAACCGGTACGGCGAGGACCCCTGGAAGGTGTCGGTGAGCTGGAACCCGGCCTCGAGACCCGCAGCCAGCGCGAACGGCTTGAACGACGATCCGGGCGAGTCGCCGATCGAGGCCCAGTTGAGCTGGCTCTTCAGGTAGTCCTGACCGGCGTAGAAGCCGAGCAGTGCACCGGTCTTGACGTCGACCGACGCCGCGGCGGCGTGCAGCTGGCGCAGACCGGTGGGCTCCTCGGCCATGATGCCCGCCTTGGCGGCGTTCATCGCGGTCGGTGTGAACGTGGTGGTGACCTTGAGGCCGCCGCCGTCGATCTGGGCCTCGTCGAAACCGAGCTTGAGCAGCTCGGCCTTGACCATGTCGAGCATGAAGCCCTTCTGACCGCCGTACAGGTTCGAGGTGCTCGGCTTCTTGAACTTGGGCAGCCGGCCCGAGATCTGGGACGCCTTCGCCGAGTCCAGCGTCTTGGCCGTGACCATGCCGTTGAGGACGTAGTCGTAGCGGTTGAGCAGCGCCGCCCGGGAGTCCGCGCTGCGGTCCGGGCTGAGGTAGTTCGGGGAGTTCAGGACGGCAGCGAGCATCGCCGCCTGGGACGCGTTGAGGTCCTTGGCCTGGACGCCGAAGTACGCGTTCGCAGCAGCCTGGATGCCGTAGGCGCCACGGCCGAAGTAGATCGTGTTCAGGTAGCCCTCGAGGATCTGGGACTTCGACTGCTGGTTGTGGATCTTCAGCGACAGGAACGCTTCCTTGATCTTGCGCTTGAAGGTCCGCTGCTGGGTCAGGTACAGGATCTTCACGTACTGCTGGGTGATGGTCGACGCGCCCTGGGTGGCGTTGCCCTGGGCGTTCGAGAACGCTGCACGCAGGATCCCCTTGGCGTCGATGCCCTTGTTGGTCCAGAAGGTCCGGTCCTCGGCGGCGACGACGGCGTCCTGCATCACCTGGGCGACCTCGGAGAGCGGGACCGACTCCCGGTTCTGGGTCGCGAAGCGGCCGATCTTGGTGTGCCCGCCGGCGTAGTAGATGTTCGTCGTCTGGGCCTGGAACGCCTGGTTGGGGTCCGGGATCTTCGTGGAGCGGTAGGCGAAGTAGAAGATCGACACCATCAGCACCGTGAAGACGACGCCGGCGATCAGCAGGTACTTCAACAGGGCCCTGAATCGCTCCTTCCCGGTGGGCTTCGCCTTCCGGGACTTCGAGCGGGACGTCGACGGGGTGCGCTTGGACCCGCCGGACTGGCGCGGGCGCGGCGTACTTGAACTCACGGTGTGGGTCTCCCGGGGAAGGTCGTGCGGAGCTGGTCAGGTGGGGCAAGCCTGGAGTCGAGGGTACGGCGTCCGTGGGGAAAGGGTGCCATGCGACCGAAGCGGCGACGCTCCCGGCACCCTCCAATTTGGCGTTGCGATATATCAATGCGATAGGTTACTTCGATAGACGCAACCGCTACGTGAGAGGAAGTCGGATGCCGAGCAAGGGCGCAACCCTCGAGCTGGCAGTGCTCGGACTCCTTCACGAGTCCCCGCTGCACGGCTACGAGCTGCGCAAGCGTCTCAACCTGCTCCTCGGCTGGACCCGGCTGCTCTCCTACGGCTCGCTGTACCCGGCCCTGAAGCGGATGCTGCGCTCGGGCTGGATCACCGAGGTCGCGACGATGTCGAGCTCGGTCTCGCGCCGGCAGCGGATCGTCTACCAGATCACCCCCGCAGGCACCGAGTTCTTCACCTCCGAGATCACCGACGCAGGTCCGGCCGCCTGGGAGGACGAGAGCTTCAACATGCGGTTCGCGTTCTTCTCGCGCACCGACGCCAGCGTCCGGATGCGGATCCTCGAAGGACGGCGCTCCCGGTTGCAGGAGCGGCTCGACCGCGCTCGTGCGCTCAGCGCGGGCTCGGACCGCTACCAGACCGAGCTCCGCCGGCACGCGACCGAATCGGTCGAGCGCGAGGTCCGCTGGCTCGCCGACCTGATCGAGGCCGAGCGCGCCAGCCAGGACCGCAGCGGCGCCCAGGCCCCCCGACCGACCCGTTCGACGACCGCACCGCCGGTCGTACCCACCACCGACCTCAGCACCGAAATCAGTTGAGAAGAAAGCAGGAGGAACAGCCATGGCGAAAGTTCGCGTAGGCATTGTGGGAGTCGGCAACTGCGCCAGCTCTCTTGTCCAGGGCGTCGAGTACTACAAGAACGCCGACCCGAACGGCAACGTGCCCGGCCTGATGCACGTCATGTTCGGCGACTACCACGTCAACGACGTGGAGTTCGTGGCCGCGTTCGACGTCGACGCCAAGAAGGTCGGCTTCGACCTCTCGGACGCGATCAACAACTCGGAGAACAACACGATCCGGATCGCCGACGTACCGCCGACCGGCGTCACCGTCTCCCGCGGTGTCACCAACGACGGTCTCGGCAAGTACTACCGCGAGACCATCGAGGAGTCGGACGCCGAGCCGGTCGACATCGTCCAGACCCTCAAGGACGCCCAGGTCGACGTGCTCGTCTCCTACCTGCCGGTGGGTTCCGAGATCGCCGACAAGTACTACGCGCAGTGCGCGATCGACGCGAATGTCGCGTTCGTCAACGCCCTGCCGGTCTTCATCGCCTCTGACCCCGTCTGGGCCAAGAAGTTCGAGGACGCCGGCGTCCCGATCATCGGCGACGACATCAAGAGCCAGGTCGGCGCCACCATCACCCACCGGGTGATGGCCAAGCTGTTCGAGGACCGCGGCGTCGTGCTGGACCGCACCTACCAGCTCAACGTCGGCGGCAACATGGACTTCAAGAACATGCTCGAGCGCGAGCGCCTGGAGTCCAAGAAGGTCTCCAAGACCCAGGCCGTCACGTCGAACCTCACCGGTCCGCTGTCCGGCAAGGTCCACGACCGCAACGTGCACATCGGGCCGTCGGACTACGTGGCCTGGCTCGACGACCGCAAGTGGGCCTACGTCCGCCTCGAGGGTCGTGCGTTCGGCGACGTCCCGCTGAACCTGGAGTACAAGCTCGAGGTCTGGGACTCCCCGAACTCGGCCGGCATCATCATCGACGCGATCCGTGCGGCGAAGATCGCGCTGGACCGTGGCATCGGTGGGCCGCTGCTCTCGGCGAGCTCCTACCTGATGAAGTCCCCGCCGGTCCAGCGTCCCGACGACGAGGGTCACGCCTCGGTCGAGGCGTTCATCCGCGGTGACGTGGAGCGCTGAGCCGATCCTCTCGAGGAGACGCACGTTCAACTGATTTCGGCATCGAGCCCCGGACCTCACGGTCCGGGGCTCGATGATTTCCCGCCGTTGCGTTCGCGTTTCAAGTCATGCTGGGGATGGGCAGACGGTGTCGAGTTCACTACCTTTCTCACATGAGCGATGACACGACACCCCCGCCCCCGTCCCAAGGTGCCGTGCCGCCGCCGGCACCGCCCGCACCCCCCGCGTACGGAAGCGCGCCTCCGCCGCCGCCCTACGGGAGCGCCCCGCCTCCGCCCCCGCCCGCTTACAACGCGCCGCCCGCTACAGGCGGGTACGACCCCGCCGAGGCGATCAAGTACGGCTGGGCGAAGTTCAAGTCCAGCCCGACGACGCTTCTCGTCCCGGTCCTGGTGACCGGAGTCGCCCTCATCGCGGTCTACGTGGTGATGTTCTTCGTGGTCCTGCACCCGGCGTTCTCCACCAGTGTCACGGTCAACAACGACGGGACCATTCACTACGACAACGGTCCCGGCTTCTTCCTCAAACTGGTACTGATCGGGATCCTGGTCGTCGTCATCAGTGTTGTCGCCCAGATCATCTTCGCCGCGCTGATCAAGGGTGGCCTGGACGTGGCCGACGGGAAGACCCCCGCGATCGGCGAACTCTTTGAAGGTTGGGACAAGGGCCAGGTGCTCGTTGCCGCGGTCATCGTCGGAGCCGGGACCGGGATCGGTTCGATCTTCTGCTACGTGCCCGGAATCGTCTTCGCCTACTTGGCGCAGTACACGCAGTACTACGTCGTCGACAAGCACATGTCGCCGATCGACGCCCTCAAGGCAAGCTTCTCGCTCACGACCTCGCACTTCGGGTCGACGTTCGTGTTCTACCTGCTGGCAGGGGTGGTCATCTTTGTCGGCGCCATTCCCTGCGGCGTCGGCCTGCTCGCCGCGGTCCCGGTCGTCCTCATCGGTCAGGCGTACACGTTCCGGATGCTGCACAACGAGCCCGTCAGTCCCGCGGTCTGACATGGCCAGCTACAGCGCCGGTCCCCCGATCCAGCTCGTTGCGCCGCTCGCGGTCCGGGGCGTGCTGGGCCGGGC
>JAOPXD010000084.1 GCA_025965315.1 Marmoricola sp. | reverse complement strand
CACGGAAGTTGGCCTCGAGCTCCTTGATGATCTTGCCGTTGACGGTCACCGGGACGTCGAGCTTCTGGAGGTTGCAGTTGATCACCCAGGTGAGGTTGTCCAGCTCTTCGCGTGCAGCGACCCGGATCGCGCCGAGGGACTCGGGCTCTGCCATCTCCCCGTCACCGAGGAAGGCCCACACGTGCTGGTCGGAGGTGTCCTTGATGCCGCGGTTGGCCAGGTAGCGGTTGAACCGGGCCTGGTAGATCGAGTTGATGCCGGTCAGCCCCATCGAGACCGTCGGGAACTCCCAGAACTCCGGCATCAGCCGCGGGTGCGGGTAGGACGAGAGTCCCTTGCCGACCCCGTGCTGGACCTCTTGGCGGAAGTTGAGCATCTGCTGCTCGTCGAGCCGGCCCTCGAGGAAGGCGCGGGCGTAGATCCCGGGGGAGGCGTGGCCCTGGAAGTAGATCTGGTCACCGCCGCCCGGGTGGTCCTTGCCGCGGAAGAAGTGGTTGAAGCCGACCTCGTACAGGCTCGCGCTCGACTGGTAGGTCGCGATGTGCCCGCCTACCTCGAGCCCGGGGCGGTTCGCGTCACTGACCATCACCGCCGCGTTCCAGCGGATGAACGCCCGGATCCGACGCTCGACGTCCTCGTCTCCGGGGAACCAGGGCTCGCGCTCGGGCGGGATCGTGTTGATGTAGTCGGTGCTGCGCAGAGCCGGTACGCCGATCGCCTTCTGGCGGGCGCGCTCGAGCAGGCGCAGCATCACGTACCGGGCACGCTCGCGGCCGCGGTCGGCGACCAGGGCGTCGAAGGAGTCGATCCAGTCGTTGGTCTCGTCCGGGTCGATGTCGGGTAGCTGGGTCGGCAGGCCCTCGTGGATGACGGGGGGTGCTGCCGGGGCGGGTCGGGCTTCAGAGGCTGTGTTCTCATCGGGCACCCTTGCATCTTGGCACGTTCAAACCAGCGAAGAAATCTACTCATCAGTACGCTCGCAAACCGGCTCCGGGGAGCCTGATCGGGGCAGGATCACGCCGACTTCGGCGTCCGCTGAGCGGTATCGAGGGACCGCGGGCTTGCGTTGCGACACGTGTGTCCGCTGAACTTGGGCAACGTCTCCGCTCCGGAGACCCGATTCAGCACTGAAATGAGGCATCGACGTGAGCCCGTCCGCAGGGGACGCCAACCAGGTAGGGGACCGGTTGGGCATCAAGCCCGGCATGGTCGTACAAGAGTTGGGGTGGGACGAGGACGTCGACGATTCAGTCCGGGTCGCCCTCGAGAATGCGATCGACTCCGACCTCGTCGACGGTGACCACGGCGACGTGGTCGATGCCGTCGTCATGTGGTGGCGCGACGGTGACGGCGACCTGGTCGACGCACTGGTCGACGCGCTGACCGACCTGGTCAGCGGAGGCTCGGTCTGGCTGCTGTGCCCGAAGGTGGGTCGTCCGAACGCCGTCGACCCGTCCGAGGTCGCCGAGGCGGCACCGGTCGCCGGCCTCGCGACGACCACGACCGTGGCCGTCAGTGCCGACTGGTCGGCCACCAAGCTCGTCGCACCCAAGACGCGCTGACGCGCGCCTGATGCCACTCACCCCAGGGGACCGGGCCCCCGACTTCGCGCTGCGTGACCAGCACGGCGCCGAGTTCCGGTTGTCGGCGTACGCCGGTAGCAAGGCCGTGCTGCTCGTGTTCTACCCGTTCGCCTTCAGCGGTGTCTGCACCGGCGAGCTGACGGGGTTCCGCGACCGCCTCGGGGACTTCGAGTCCGAGCACACCACGGTGGCCGCTATCTCCTGCGACCCGATCTACACCCAGCGGGCCTTCGCGGACCGTGACGGGATCTTCTTCCCACTGCTCTCGGACTACTGGCCGCACGGGTCGGTGGCGTCGGCGTACGACGTGCTCGACCTCGACCAGGGCTGCCCGCGTCGCTCGTCCTACGTGGTGGACAGGAGCGGGATCGTCCGCTGGGCGGTCCACAACGAAATGGGCGAAGCGCGCGATCTGGACACCCAGGCACGCCAACTGGCGGCTGCCGTCTAGTCCATTCGGGCTATTTGAACTCGTCGTCGGGGTTTTGCCTTGCATCTGACATGAGAACTGCCAAGATTGCCGTGTTGCGACCGCTGATGACCCGAGACGTCAGCGGTCGCAGCCTTTTTTGCTCCGGCTCTGCTGCACGACCTAGTCTTTGGTCCGGCCTCGCGGCCGACGGGTGCATAGCTCAGCGGTAGAGCGCTTCCCTTACAAGGAAGATGTCGGGGGTTCGATCCCCTCTGCACCCACCAGATTACAACCAAAAAGTCAGCCAAGTAGTCAGCCTTTGGTCCGGGAAATGGGCCTAGCCAGCAGTCCGCACCCGTCGTCGAGCATCCCGCAGCCGCACCAACCGCTTGACGAACTGCGCGTCGTAGGCCATCGCGGCAGGGTCCTCGAGAATCGCCCCGAGCCGCTGGTAGTACTTGGTCGTGCTGCAGCCGAACGTCTCGCGGATGGCAGCCTCCTTGGCGCCGGCGTACTTCCAACGCTGGCGCTCGAACTCGAGCACCCGCTTGCTCTTGTCGCTCAGCTCGTTCATGGGCTCAGCGTGCCACCAGGGTCCGACAGATCGCGGCGATCGGGCGTATCGTCGGAGCATGATGATGTGGGCGGTCGACACCTGGCGTGACGGCATCCCCACTACCTGGCTTCTCGGCGAATCGCCCGAGGACGTCGTTCGGCAGATCCAATCGACGTTCGCTGGGGATGATGCGAAGTGGCTGACGGTCAATCGCGGGGATTCATTCTCTCTCTATCGCAACACTGGCGAGACGATCACAGAGTTCACGATCGAGTTGCGCCGGGTCGTAGCCCGACCCGTTGATGATGTGGTCTATCGGGATGAGGCTGCGGCTCGTGTTGCCGCTGGCATGATCCCGTGACTCCGCTCGACCACGCGTGCCCCACGTGCTCGGCCCAGGTCGGTGCGCCGTGCAAGGGCCGGCTGTTTGAGGTCTGCGAGCCGCACGAGCGGCGGAAGCGGTTGGCGCGGGCGTAGCATGAACGAAAGCGCCCCGACGCTGCGTGAACAGCGACGGGGCCGATCCGCCACTAGGAGGCGAACCATGAGTGATCTTAAGCGGTCCTGCCCAGCATGCGGCTCGTACAGCAGCAGCGTCGGAATCGACTTCCGGAACGGCGATCCTTGCCGCTACTGCGGGCTGTCGGCCAACGCGGCATTCGAGTTGGATCAGGCGAAGGAGCGTGGCGCGCAGCAGAGTGCCATCGACATGGCAGCGAAGGCCAGCGCACGCGCCGATATTGCCGAGCGCGAGGTGCAGCGACTACGCGGCTTACTCGACGAGATCTCCTGGGTCGTAGAGCGACGCGACAAGCCTGAGTAGTCCGGCAATGACGAATCGCCCGCCGCCACCGGAGTGACGACGGGCTATAAGTCTGCTGGCTGGATCTTCGTTCTAGAAGCCTCTGGCCTTGATCCGCCACCGTGCGATCTCGACAGCGTTCCAGGCGATCGCGACGGGCCAGATCGCAGCGGCGGCGATGAGGCACCACGCACCAGGCGAGTGCTTGACCGCCTGGCCGTGGCTGATCATGATCATTGGTCGGTGCGCTCGTAGGTGTACGGCACGTCGCGGTCGCCGATGTCATCGAGCAGGCCAGCGCCGATCAACTTGCCAGCCGCGTCACGAACTTCGATGCTCCGACTCATGGCGCGGCCTGGATCTCGCCGTCAGGGTCGATCCGGTAGTCAGGGTTCAACGTCGGCATCTCGAACGTCAGATTGCCGAACGTCTTCGCGGACCCGCCGAACGGAAGACCTTGACTGATCGCCCAGTCGATTGCGTCGTCGAGGATCCTCACGGTCAGACCGAGTACAGGTGCCAGGTGACGTTGGCGAGCACGATGGAGTCCACGAACACGGCGCCGTTCGGGATCGGGTAGCCGGGGCCTGCGCGGAACAACTGGACGGAGCCCGCAGCGGTGGAGGTCGACTCGTAGTAGACGAGCGCGCGGCCGGTGAACGAGTCCGGGCCGACGCTGAGCGGGGTGCCGGGGATGCTGACGGGCGTGCTCGGGGTGGCCGCGTTGACGGTGACGGTGTTGAGCTGCTTGGACATGGTGCCTTCTCTCGGGTTGGTTAGGAGCCGGTGGCTTCGTCGTAGTCGGGGTCTTCCTCGACTGGGTCAGGGTCACGGTCAGCGGGCGCGTTGGGAATCCCGAAGACGCCAGCCAGCGCGACGACGGCGGCTGAGGCTGCCGCCCAGAACTCGCCCCGAGTGAGGGTGTCGTCTGCGTACCCAACCGCGATGCCTCCGACGAGGGCGACGGCAGCGGCGAGAATCGCCTTGGCGTACTTGTTCACGGGTGCTCCTTAGATCGTGGTCAGTTGTCGGTGTCGAGCTGGCCGAGGACGAGCCGGATGAGGGCGTTGGTCTGCCGGGTGATGGTCACCTTGTTGCGGCCCTGGGCATCGCCGCGGTACATCGGGAACTCGCCGAGCTGGATCGGGTAGTTGGTCGCCATCAGTTGCTCTTGATCGTCAGAGGCGAGTCGTCGGGATTCCACGCCTGCACGGTCTTGCTAGACAGGGTCAGCGAGCAGGACCAGGCGTAGCGCAACGACGTCAGACCGCTCACGAGGTTCGCGGTGATCGCGGCAGTCGTGGTCACCGTGAATCCGGTCGTGGTGACGGTGCCGGTGAAGATGGGCGACCCGCTGACCAGGACCGCGGCACCGGTTGCGGTGTCGCGGACGGTGACGGTGACTGTGCCGCCGGTCATGTTCACGGCGGTCCCGGCGTCGTCGAACAGCGGGAAGATTCGCGAGTAGTCGCAGTTCTCGGTGATCGTCTCGGGGACGCCATCGGGGTTGAGCGAGGGCCTTGCGCGTGGGATGAGGTCAGTGAACCCGGCCATCGTGTGCTCCTACTTCTTCGGGGCGCGGTTGGCCCACGCGGGGTCGGCGGAAACGATGCCTTCGGGGTAGGCCGGGTAGCCGTAGCCCTGGATCGAGGTCGAGTCACGGCGGCGCTTCAGTGCGTAGACGCCGTCACCTTGCGAGGAGCCGTTGGTGTTCGTGTTGCCCTCGATGGTGTGGACGTAGGTGGAGTCGTAGCCGGTCACGAGGAACGTGTGGAACATGTCGCCCTTGACGCCTAGGTAGCCCTGCGCGCCGATCGCGGGGTACTCCGACCACCGTCCGTGGGCCTTCCACCAGCGAGCGCCGGTGTCGGTCGAGGCGGTCGAGGGGAACAGAGCTGCGAACCCGGACTTCAGTGCCAGCCAGGAGACGAACGTGGCGCACCACGCCTGACCCTGCGACCACTCCAGGCCCGGCACTGCGGGGGAGTACTTCTGGATGTTGTTCCAGTTCGATCCGCTGCGGCCTTCGTGGTAGCCGACCTGGGTCTTGGCGAGCGCGACGACCTTGTCCGCGGACGGGGTTCGGCTGCTCGAGGTCGGAGGCTTCGGCGGAGTGGTGGCCTTGTCGCTGATCTCGAACGTGGCAACGAGTAGGTCATGGTCGGACGGGTTGCCGCGGGCGTACCGGGTGGCGCGCTTCCCGACGAGCTGAACCCGACCTGCGTAGAACAAGGTGTCGTAGTAGGCCGATCCGAACGTGCCGCGCTTGGCCCAGACGCCAGTGGTGCCCGCGGGTGCGTACTTGTTGCGGTTCGCGTCGAGCCCGCCGATGAGGGACCCGAAGTGCTTGACGATGTTGCGAGAGGTCTCGGCGAACTTCCGCTCACCTTTGTCCCAGTCCGGTCGGCGTTCATTGTGGGCAGTGAAGGCCATCGGGATCATGTGGGCGTTCTGCACGCCGAACCGGATCCCGGTCTTTCGGTGGCGCAGCACGAGGAGCGTGGTGTGTTCATCGGGCCACTTGCCCGCCTTGCCGTCGTTGATGAGGTGGCTGTTGCGGTGCTCAGGATCGAACAGGTCGCGCCGGTAGGTGATCGGCACTGCGTTGGCGGTGCCGCCGGGCCAGAACGTCGCCCACAGACCCTTGCGCCCGAGGTCGTGCAGCGCCTCCTTGTGGCCCTGGGACTCGATCTCCTGAGGGACGAACACGACAGTGTGCTTGGCTGCCAGCGCCACGACCTTGCGGGCTTCGGCGAGGCTGAGATTCTTCGCGATGTTGCAGGTCCCGAAGCGGACACGGATCGTGGTCACGCGTCCACGTCTCCATCCAGCGTCGTCTGGCTGAGCAGTTCCGCAGCCTTCAGTGCAGCCTCGGATCCAGCCACGTACTTGTCGCCGAGCATGAAAGCCAAGGTCGTCTGAACCCCGTCGATCTTGCTTTCGACCTGGGTCAGTCGGGCGTCGATGGTGTCCACGCGGACCGTGTTGTCGGTGTAGCGGTCGAGGCGTTCCTCGATGCTGGTGAACCGTTCGCCGATCGCCGGGATCGCGGGGACCGTCTTGCCGGTCGCGTGGTCGATGAACGCATCTCGGCCACCGACGTTGTCCAGCGCACCGGATAGGCGTGGGGCTGTGTTGCGTGCCCAGCGGAACAGTGGGATGACGACCTTCACCACGGCCGCGAGTGCCAGGAAGGCACCACAGGCTCCGGTGATCCAGATGACGAGATCGGGCATGACAGCTCCTGCTGTGCTGAGGGGCAAGACGCCCGTTGGGAGAGCGGGGTCAGTCGAGGCGGCTGGAGTCGGCTTCGACGTCGGCCACCCAGGACGCGACGTCACGCACGACGAGACCCATCGGCGCCATGAGCACCGACTCGTTCTTGTCGGTCTTGGTCAGCTCGTTCATGACGATGTCGACGTAGTTGCCGAAGTCGATGTTTCCGGCACTGTCGTCGATGGTTCGGATGCGGAGGATTTCACCGGGTCGCAGGTCGTAGTGGTAGGCCGGTGTGCCGCCGAGGTTGTCGACGACTGCGGCACTCAGCTCGAGCCGGTTCGTGAAGCCTGTCCGCGCACCGGTTTGGGCGAGACGGGCCGCGAGTGATGCGCCGACCGTGCCAGAGGTGGAGACGTGGACGTTCGTGAAGTCGATGTACTTGACGCGCCGTCCGTAGCGGGCGACCGCAACGGCATCCTCGACCATGACGGTGGCCGTGGTGAGCGTCTGATAGGGCGGGAGGTTGGCCCAGGTGAGCGCGTACAGCCCGATCAACGTGGTGTAGAAGTCGTCGTCCGCGACACCCATCTGTGCGGTCTCGGGCAGCATCGCCCACTTGGGGTCAATGGTCCCGACGACAGCGTCTGCGTCGATGCGGATGTACCCGTACTCGTCGACCCACCAGCGCTTCCCGGCATCCTTGGCGACTGCGTTGAGCAGGTCTTCCAGGGTGCGGATCCCGGCGTCAATAGTGGCTTTGCCCACGTTGTCGTCACCCTGCGTGACGGCACCGATGGTGATGAGTGGCGTCGACCGCAGCCCACCGGGCGGCAACTTGAACCGTGCGCCGATCGAGATGGCGTAGTTGATGGCGTTGTCCAGCACCGACGTCGGAGTCAGGACCGTCGACACCAGCCAGTGGCAGGTGTACTTCTTCATCTCCTGCGCGAGACCGGTCGCGGTGAACGTCCAGGTGGAGCGGTCGGGTTCGGACATGATCCCTTGGCCGAGCGGCACGCCGTCGTCGAGTAGTTCGACGAACTTGCCGCGCATCAACGCCGGATGAGTGAAGTCCGGTGCGAGGGTCGGGATCTTGAACGTGAGCGTCTGGAACCGGGATCCGCCACCGTTACCTGCGCCGTTATTCGTGTCGCGGTTCTCGGTCCAAGTGACATCGACAACGTTGCCCAGCGTCTCCAGCGGGAGGCCATCTGAGCGGACCTGCAGCGCCATTACGAGGCCGCGTTCGAGTGCCAGTGCGGGTAGTACGTGAACGACGTCTGGGTGATCGGGTCATTGCCGGACTGCCCGCCACCGACGTCAGCGACGAACACGAAGGTCTTCGGCGCAAACTCGTGATTGCCCCAGGTCAGCGTCAGCGGACCAGCATGGAAGGCATCCCCACGGTTCGGGTCGTCGCCAGTCCAGACCTGCTTGCGGCCAATATTGGAAATGTCCGGACTGTCCAGCCAGAGATAGGACCGCAAGGTTCCGACCGCCATGGTCAGCGCCCCGCGCTTCGTCGGATCGACATTGGACGCCCGGAAGAAGGCGAACCCATCATCGAACCGCAGCGAGGAGCCAGATGATTGCGTGAACGTGATCTGGACCGTCCCAGTCGAACGATCGCCCAAGAGGTTCGACGGCAACGTCACACCACCCACAGAGAGCAGCGTGTAAGCGTTGGATTGGATATAGCCGCGCGCACCGGTCCCGATAGTGACGGGCATGACGGCAGTGTCAGTAGGCCCAACCTGGGTTGCGCCCACGAAAGTCTTGATCGTCCGCGTGACATTGAACGACATAGGCGTTCCAGCAGCCGCACTGTCCGACAATGCCAGCATGATCCCGTGACCGCCGACCGGCAAGGACGCGGCGGGAATGGTGAAGACCTCACTGCCGGCAGCAAGCCAGGTGTCATACGCACCGGAGAAAGTCGCCTGGTTGTTACTCGTCGAGCCACCACTGGTCCGGTACGGACGCAACGCCGGGTTGTATCCGTTGCCCAGGTCGGGGCACGTGTAGACGATGCGCGCATTCCCAGTGCCAGCGCCACCGACGACACTCTGAACGGTCAACGAACCAGGAGTTCGCATAGAACCAGAGATCGCCAGCGAGTAGATGCCCTCACGATTGGACCCCGAGTAGGGCACGACAGGAGAGCGCATCACGTTATCGAAGGTCAGCGTGACAGTGCCCGAAATGTTGGGCACCCGCGCGTAGGAAAGATTGAAACCGATCGACAGGGACGTGACCGAGGTTGCGCCAGGAATGTTGAACACGGCCCGCTGCCAACCAGGATTCGTCACGATCGGGAACGTGGCAACCGCCTGATACCCGGCCCCGAAGTTGCCGTTGATGTACGCAAAGACCTCAGCGTTAGCGGGCATCGACGTGCCGCCAGAGGGCGTCACCGAGAGCGGGAAATCCACCGAAACATAGGGCGTCGTCGAGAAGTTCGTGGACGCCATCGTGCGCGTGACCGTCGTCGTGTACGACAGGAACCCGAACGGCGCACCGTAGACCGGCATGTACGAACGCAGCATCGGCGTCGACAAGAACCCGCTGCCAGCCGTCACCGTGCCCGTGGTCGACGTCCAACCCGTAGCCGACGTCCCATCCGCGATCACCGTCTGCGAACCACCGCCAACAGCCAGGGCCGGAATCGTCACCAGGTCGACCGAACGCACATACGGCGCACACACCAGCCGCAACTCAAAGATCCGCCGCGTGTGCAACTCATCCACATCATCGAACTTCTGCACCATCGACGACGTCAGCACGTCATACACGCCAGTCGGCGCGTTACCCTGCGGCGGCGTCCAGACGAGAGTCGTCGGCTTGTAGAGCTGGGCCGCCAAGGACTCGCCCAGGGCAGCGATCTCGACACCGTTCGTGGACGACACCTCAAGCCGCAACTTGATCTCACGGTTGCCATCACGCGTGTGAGTCACAAAATCGCCATCGAACAGACCAGTCGGGAACGCCTCCTCGACCGGAGCCGGCGCACCGAAATCCACATCCGCGAGAACCTGAATCCGCGGATCCGCAGTCAAAGAGATGCCCGCCCACGTCATCGCGTGCGTTGGGTTCTGGATAGCAGCCATCAGCGTCCCTTACCGGTCTTGATAGCGCCGCCGAATGCCTTGCCGGCTTCCTTGCCGAAGTCGACCGCGAGCCCGTGAGACTTCGCGTCCGTGAGCACGTTGTTGGTCGCCGTGATCTGCGCCCTCAGCAACTCGTTCTGACGAGCCGCGTACTTCTTCAACTGGATCAACTGGTCGCCCATGACCGTGTTCGCGCTGCTCGCAGCCGCACCGTTGACCGCCGCATCCCGTGCCGCAAACGCAGCCGTGTACTGCCGCAACTGCGCGTTCGTCAGACCCAGCAACGTGTTCGCCTGGTCGAGGTTCGCCGAGTTCGCCAGGTCCGACAGTGCAGTGCCCTTGAGCCCACGCTTCTTCAACGCCTTCAGGTCATCCGCGAACGTCTGCGCGTCCTTGGCGTCCTGGAGAACCTGCCGCAGACCCGACTGCTGGTTGTCGATCTT
Organism: Marmoricola sp.; assembly: GCA_025965315.1. Classification (GTDB taxonomy): domain Bacteria; phylum Actinomycetota; class Actinomycetes; order Propionibacteriales; family Nocardioidaceae; genus Marmoricola. Next base: position 35,893 of record JAOPXD010000084.1, on the reverse strand, counting down.
GTTCTGGGCAGCCAGCGCGACGTTCTGCTTCGCGATCTCCCCGCCAAACGCCTTCAACTGCTCCGGCGTCAGACCGGACGTGTCCACGGTCGGGGAATCGGTCTGCCCGAAACCCTTTGCGAAGATGTCGGTCGTGAACGCCTGCTTGATGACGTCACGGAGACCCGCCTGCGCCTGCTTCAGATCGTCGACAGCCTTCGTGGCGTCCTCGACCTTCGTCCGCTGCCGGTCGAGCGCAACCGCGCTGCGAACCAACTGCTCCTCGAAGCGGTGGAACCCCTGCCCGACCTTGCCGCCGTCCTGCTTGATCTGGTCAGCGAACGACCGGAACTGAGCCCGAATCTCGGCAGCGGGACCAGTCGGCGCGAGACCCATGCTCGAACGCAGACCATCCACCAGCGAATCCAGAGCCGACTTCAGCTCTTCCTTCGTGAGGTGGTCGACGTCCTTCTTCGGCTTCTTGGCAGGCTTCGACGACGAGCTGCTGGACTTGGACCCGCTCGAGGCGCTGGTCGACGAGCCGGCGCCAACCGAGGACGTGTCCACCGAGCCGTACGGGTCGACGGTCCCGCCACTAGCGAGGGCCCTGCCTGAGTTGATCGCCTTGAGTAGACCGCGGTGCTTGTCCGCCTGGCCATGACGGTTGCTGATGACCTCTTCGCCATCAGCAAGCATGTAGGGGTGACGGTCGGCGTACGGCTTGCCGGTCTTGGGAACCGTCGTTCCGTCCGCGCCGTGGTCCGCGACGGTGGCGTTCGTGGACTTGTTGACCTTGATGTTGATGGTCTTGCCGTGCAACTGGGCGATCAGATCATCTAGGGCCTTTACGCCCGTGATCGCGGCAGCGATTCCGGTGACATTGACCTTCGCCGTCCCCTTGACGGAGTTCAGCAAGCCCACATCGGTCGCCAACTTGCGGGCTTCCTTGGAGCTCATACCAGCCGCCTCGGCGGACTTGATGAACTGGTGCCGAGCGTTGTCGAGGAACGCAGCCTTCAGCGCCGGGTTCTGGATCTTGTCGGCCAGGTTGAGCGCGCCGTTCGCGATCCCGTCGAGGGCCGTTCGGTTAGCGCGACCCTTCTCGGTGGTGATGTCGAGGGTCTTGCCGTTCTTCTTCAGAGACTCTGACATGGCGTCCAGCGAAGCCGCGTAGTCGACCTCGGCAGCGCGGCCCGTGAGGACATTCTGTGCTCGCGTCAGAGCGGCAGCGAAGTTGTCCGCCTGAGACGTGGCCGAACTCAATCGGCTGGCCCACTCGCCCGTAGGTCCGGTCGCTGCGGCTACCGCTGCGGTGTACTCGGGGAACCGCTCCGCGATTTCCTTAGTGGACAGACCGGCCCTAGTGGCCGAGTCCGACAGGCGAGTAAACCCAGTCTGGGCGCCGTCCAGGTTCCCGTCCGTGACCATCTGCGCCAGTGCCGTGTCGGCACGAGCGACCGACTTTGACGCGAGGTCGGCGGCAGTATCGAACGCGCCAAGTCCCGATTGTGCGAAGTCGGCGAGCTTTGAGAAGTCGTTCTGCCCGAGCGCCTTGAAGGCGTCGTCGAGGCCGTCGATGCTGACCTTGCCGTTGGTGAGCCGCGCCCAGCCGGTGTTGTCCGACTTGAATGCCGCATCCAAAGCGCCGTCTGCACCCTGAGCGCCGAGGGCCAGTCCAGACAGCGCCTCGGTGAAGTCTGCAATAGGTCGCGACGGGTCACTCTTCTCGAGCGCGTCATGGGCAGCCTTGATGCCGAGGATGGCCGCGATGGCTGCGAGCCCGCCGCCTTTGAGCGCGCCGAGCGCGGTCGTGGTCCGTGCCGTCGTGGCGCCGAAGCGAGACATGGCTACGTCGCTGGCCGCGATCCGCTGAACAGCAGCACCGCCGAACGTCGCCTTCTGCAGTGCGTCGTACGCAGCCATCGAGCGATTCAGCAGTGCCAGCCCAGCGAGCGCGCCGAAGATCGGCGTACCTAAGGGCGAGTTGGCGATAGTCGAGATGGAGTCGGCGACAGCCTTGATTCCCGCGAGCGCCGGCCCGCCCAGTGGCGCGACGGCCTCAAGGATCTGAACTGCGGCGTTGCCGATCGCGGCGAAGGTCTCGGCCACCTTCGGGCCGTTCGTCTCGATGTACTGCACGAACTCCTGGAAGCCCTGCGTCTGACCGAGCTTGTTCGCCCACTCATCCAGGTCGGCGGTCGCGTCGACCAGCCACTGCGAGAAGTCGCGGTTCAGTGGTGTCGTGCTCATCCACAGGCCAGCGAAGGCGTGTGCGGTGTTACCAACCGCTTCGGCGAGCTGGCTCAACGCGGACGGACCCTCGGTGGCAACGAAGTCGAGGAATGGCGCCCAATGCTCGGAGGCCAGCGACTCGCCGGTCTCCTGGGCGATGTTGCCGAGTTCGGTGGAGATGGCCTCGAAGATGTGTTGCACGCGAGGGAATGCACCCTCGAGGGCATCTAGGCCGGCAGTGACGCCGGGGAACAGCCCCTCGGCGGCAGTGTCCCGAAGCGCCTTGAGCTGCGGCATCATCGTGTGGATCTGACCCACGAAGCCAGCAGCAGCAGGCGACAGACCTTCGAGCGCCGTACGGGCAGCGTTCAGGTTGTCGCTAGTCGGCTCAAGCTGAGCCTTGTTGACGGCCTTCAGCGCATCGCCGACACCCTGGAACGCGACCACCGCAGTGCCAGCAGCCACGGCTGCAAACCCGAAACTCGACGCCAGGCCGGTGATGCCGGGAACCGCGACGGCACCGATCGGAACCAGCGACGGCCCAATGATCGCAGCAACGTCTGCGAGGACGCGGAGGCGACCGGAGAACTGGTCGATCTCCTTGCCGGCCCGATTCGAGGACTTCGCCAGATCGTCGTTGTTCTTCGAGATGTTACGGGTGGCCTTGTTCGACTCGACAGCCTCGCCAGACAAGTGGTTCAGTTTCTGATCCAGCAACTCCGTCGCCAGAGCCGCCTTCAGAACACCTGCGGAGAACTTGTCCTCGAGCTCCAATACGACTCGTTCGCGACGTGTGGCGATCGGGACCACCTCCTTGGGCGCTGTTGAGTTGTTGTGCGGAAATCGGCTCCGGGGGGCCTGCGCGCGCTAACGTGCGGGCATGACGACGAGAGTTCGCCGAGGATTGGGCCTGATGGTCGTGGCCGCGCTGTGCCTGCTTGCGAACTTCTTCCAGGCCGCCTGGCTGCCAGAAGACGGCACCGGGAGCGACATCTCGAGCGCGCTCGGCGGGCTGCTTGCCCTCGCCGAGATCGGCTGCTTCATCGTCGGGCTGGTCTACGTCGCGCTTGGTCTGCTGAAGGACTAGGCGACTGGCGTCAGGAAGTCGTCGTCCGGGTTGTCGTCCCGGTCGCTGACGTACAGGGTCACGCCGTCCTTGAAGTGGTACGGCGTCGCGTCACTGCGCTTCTCGGCCCACGCGGTGAAGTCCCCGTTATGCCAAGGCTTGTCCTCATGCAGCGCGGACCAGCGGTGCTCGGTGGCGGCACGTTCCATCGTCCGGTGGCAGATCGTGCGCTGCGGATACCAGACCTTCGTCGGGTCCGAGCAGACTCTTACTTGCTCACCGCACGAACAGCGAGTGCGACCGTCAGCCCACTCTTCACACCACAGGTTGTACTCGTCGTCAGGCAGACGATGGAACGCAGCGAGCGTCAGCCCAAGCGAGCGGGCGAGCTCGAGGTCTCGTCGGAGGTCTGGGCGACCGTGAAAGCGCCCCTTACTTTTGGGTCGATCGGCTGACCCGCATTCAGATCCAGTGCCACGTTGAACAGCTGGTTGAACTGGCCGTCAGACAGGCCGTCGATGAAGCCGGCGACGTCGCCTTCCTCCCATTCACCCTCGGGCGTCTGGATCGAGGTGATGCACGGCATCAGCAGGTCGTCGCCGAACGTCTCGATGTTGAACCCGAGCGGCGCGTCATCCTCGTGAACCGCGCTCGGGTTGTCCTCGGTCGGCACGATGCGTGGCGGGTGCTCGTTCAGCAGCGCCCGGTACGCCTTGCGACCCATGGCGGTCAGCGTGACCTGGATGCCGCGAGCCTCAGCAGCCTCCATGAACTCATTGAAGTCCGCCGTGGCCTTCGCGGTGCCGATGGCTTCACTGTCACCGACGCGACGACGGATCTCGTCCAACGCCACAGTCTCGATCGCCTTCTGCAACTCCATCGCACGGTCGTACTCGTCGCCCTGCAGGAGCTTCACGGTCCGCGTGCGGGGCTTCAGGATGGCGCTCACTTGGTCACCGCCACGAGCACGTCGCGCAGCACGGCGTGGATCTGCACCAGCTCGGCAGTGTGCGCCTCGATAGCCGCAGCCTGCGCGTTCAGACCGAGGCTGTTCGCCTCCGAAGTCCCTGCGCCCTGCCAACGGTCCTTCGCGAACGACGCAACCGGGCCGGACTCGCTCTTCAGATGAAGCTGTCCGCGGTCGTCCACATGCCAGGTGATCGCCTCAGCGAACTCCTGGATCTTGCCATCCGCGTCAATGACGCTGATTCCAGACATGGTTACTCCTTGCTCGGTGACTGAGTGAGTAGCCCCCGCCAACAGGTGACGGACGCATGCGACAGAAGGGCTGAACCCCTGGGAGCGGCGGCTGTCGGACCCTCCACTCCCAGGGAGTGCGTCAGACCGCAGCGACCTTGAAGGCCGGGGTCGAGGTGACCGCGAACGTCGAAACGAACGCGTTCTCAGCCGACTCGCCATCGCCCTGCACGGTCGGCATCGGCGGGCCGAACTCGACCGGGAAGACGTCGACGAACTGACCCGCAGCGACAGCGGTAGCAGTCGCGAGACCCAGACGGCGAACCAGGAAGCCGGTCGTGCCCTCGGGGAACTTCTCCCACGCCTTCACGCCGTTGGACGCAGCCGCGCCCTGCGGGTCGAACGCAGCCTTCATCTCGCCACCGGAGAAGGTGGTCGTACCGATCTGCTGGAACGTGACCGTGTCGCACAGACGACGCTCACGGTCGACCAGGTTCGTCGACTGACCCGGCTTCGCGGTGTCAGAGAAGAGCATGCAGGAGATGTCGAGACCGCCGGCGGCGTTGATCTCCACGGCAGTCGGCGCCGTGATACTGGCGATGGTAGGGGTGAAGATCCAGGTCTCGCGCCCGTAGGCTTTCGAGCTGGGCGGTCGGAGCGGGGCAGCCATCAGGAGTTCTCCTTCGAGGGGTCGGCCTTCTGGCCGTTCGGAGCAGGCGCCGGGGTGGCGTCGGCCTTGCCCGACAGGGCTTCTGGGGTGTATTTCGGCTCGATCGGCTGGCCGTCGCTGTAGGCGCCGGGCTTGTCGAGAACCTTGTGCACGTTCGGATCGACGGCGGACGCGACGACGCTGTACTCGCGGTACGGCTTCACTTCGTCGGTCACGCGGATGTACTCGGGCATGGCTAGATCTCCCTTGCGGGTCGGTGGTGCGGGCATGCAAAACGCCCCGGACAGGCGTCTCGGGGCGTGCGGGTGAAGGTCGGTCAGATCGTGTACGTGAAGGCGTCCAAGCCGGTGAAGTAGCCGTCCTCGTCAGTGCCGATCGGCTCACTGGTCTCGAACAGGACCGGGGTCGTGGAGTCGCCCGCGATACTCAGGGAGGCGTACTCCAGGCCAGCAGTGACCTTGTTCTGCAGCAGGCGGGCGTTCGGGATGGTCTTCGCGACGTAGCGAACCGTGACGCGCCAACCCGTCGTGCCCGTGAAGCCGTCCTCGCGGACCTCGCCACCGAAGCGACGAGTCACCGCATAGTCGACATACTCGGTCGGACGCGGCGACGGAACCTTGTCGAAGTCATACGCGAACTTCGGCGACAAGAGCGTGTTCAGCAACACCCCGACCGCCACCGCGTGCTCCTGCGGGGTCGCCATCAGAAACCGTTCCGGTCGAACAGATCCTCAGCAGCATCGCCAACCGAGCGACCGAACGACGGGCCGACAATGTCAGCCGAACGCGCCAGGTCCGTGTTGTGACCGTGGCGGAACCCGACACCGACGAACTCGGTCTTCGGCGAACCGGTCGGACCGTACTCGCCCGAGATCGTGTTCCCGAAGAGACCAGCGCCGCCAGACATCTCCGAGCTGATGCGCTTGAAGTACGCCTGACCGTGCGGACCAGCACTCGCCTTCGCGTACTCCTTGGCCAGACTTGTGCCGACCTTCAAGCCGTCACGCACCACGCCGACCATCGCGGGCCGCGTCTCGCTGGAGATCTTCGTCAGGTCCGACGCTAGGTCATCGAGGCCGCTGGTTACGCGAATGCTTGCCACGACGACCTCCTCAGTCCAGCGAAATGACGTTGAGCCGGCGCGCGGTCGCAAACGACTTCGCCGGAACCTCGACCACCAGAAACCGGCGACCAAGAAGAGCGACATCCGCGAGACCGTTGACACCGGTCACCACGTACTGCCAGCCCAGGTTGATCTGCTGACCAGGCTGCGGAACCGGCGCCGACAACGGGATGTGTAGACCGCCCTCGAGAACCGGGCGCTCAACATCACCGACACGGATGTACCGGGTCTGCGTGTCCTTGCCCGACTGCGAACCACCCTGGACCTTGCCTGCGTGAGGCGTCTGAGGCAGCAACTCCGGGACCTCGAACCCGTCCGCGTCCGTGGTGAAGTCGCCGGTCGGGGCGTACGGGGTGAGCGTGAGGGTCATCAGGGATTCGGCTTGGCGCTGCATGTCCGGCAGTGCTGCCGAGACATCGTCGATGAGAGCCACCGTCAGCCCATCTCGAAGATCGGATATCCCGCAATGTCGACCCCACAGGAGCAGTAGCCGGCACTGAAGTTCAGCGAGCACCAGGGGAGGTGCATCGAGCACCAGCCCAGCGCGTCGATGGTGAAGGCGCCAGACGCCTCAGTGGGCATCAGCAGATCCCACCACTCGTCCAGGATGACCACGCGACCGCGACCGGTCCGGTACTCCTTCGACGATCGGGCGTCGTCAACCGCAACCTCGACGCGGGTCACGTCGTCCGGGTGTCGCACGTGCATAACGACGGCTTCGCGCACGACGTAGTGCAACTTCGCCTGATCGAGATCGGCAGTATCGCCAAGACGATCGTCGATGAGCATCAGCGCATCGGCGATCCACAGTTCCCACTGGGCGTACTCAGTGCTTGACGGGTCGGGGGTGGTGCGGCCAAGTGCAACCGCGATGTTCTCTGGGGTCACAGCCATGACCGCACCACCTCTCTACTAACTGTCCGACTTGGCGGGCGCTGCCTTCTTGGCCGGCGCCCTCTTCGCGGTACTTCCATCGACGGACTCGTAGCCATCGAGATCTTTGTACCGCTCGTCCTTGCTGTCGTCGACAGAGAACGTCACCCCAGCGGGGTTGGTGAAGCGACCCATTGGGGCCTCCTTGGTGGTTGGTGATCAGGAGTTCGCGACTGCGTCCTTCACCGTGGCGAACCCGTCGAGGTCCATAACTCCCCAGCCATAGACCACTTCGAGGCGCAGAGCGAGCTGGTTCTGACGCTTCAAGTCGCCCAGACCGTCCGGGTCACCGAACTCGATGACCTCGACCGGCACGTTGACCTGGACACCCCAGCGGAGCAGGTCCCACTGGCCGACAATGGCCTTGATGTTGCTGTTCGCCGACGCCTCAGGCAGACCCGAAACGGTGCTCGAGGAGTAGGCATTCAGGCCCTCGAACGAGCTGATGTTGGAACCGAAGCCAAGCTCGGGGTACTTCTTGCGGCCATCGCTATAGCGCGAGGTCGCGGTGGTCCAGGCGTAGGTCGGGTCGAACGCGATGCCGTTGGGGATGTACCCATCGGCGATGACCAGACCGGCGGCCTGCTCGATGACCAGGTCCGGGGTCGTCAGAGTCCCGGTCGTGATCTCGACCGAGTTGGTCGTGGTGCCGATCCGGTCGCCGACGACGATGGAAGCCGCAGCAGTACCCGCGAGCGGGTTGATGCCGTGGAACACGCCGAGGTCGAGCGCGCGGGACAGCGCGAGGCCGCCTTCGCTGGCCAGGGTGCTCAGGACGCCGAGCTGGTAGGCGTCGTCGGCCCACTTGACTTCCTGGTTAAACCGCATCGTGAGCTGGAACTTGTGCGGCGTGACGACCTTGGTGCCGAACGTGGCGTTGGTGGGGCTCTTGGCCACACCCTCACCGACGAGCTCGGCGCGCGGGCGGCCGGTCAGGGTCATGTGGGTGACCTCGCCGAACTCCTGCGGCTCGGCACCCGAAAGGGCGGCGACGGCGGAGCCCTCGAGGGCCTTGGAGAACATGCCCTTGGCGATGTTCTTGGGCAGGGTGATGCCGGTGGTAGCGAGAATGGCCACAGCCATACTCCTTTCGGGTTATCCGCTGCCGAAGAGAGCGCGGACCGTTTCCAGTCCTTCGCTCTCCTTGGATGCGGGAGATGAGCCCTCGCGGGGCACGTGATTGCCGTTCTTCTTGCGGTCGGCGGTCCGCTCAGCGAGTCGCTTGGCCTGCTCGGTCAAGGTCTCTTCGTCGGTGCCGGTGAGGAATAGCCGGATGTCATCGGCGTCCGTGATTCCGTGCTCGCCGGCAATGCGAAGTCGCGTCGACTCGCCCTTGACGGCATTCATTTCGGATTCGAGTTCGGCGATTCGAGCCTGCGCCTTTTCGGCTTCGGTCTGGTTCGCCTGCTGGAGCTTGTCGAACTCCCCAGCCTTGGTCTTCAGATCCTTGTAGTCGGCGAACTTGGCGCGTTCTCGCGTCAGTCGCTCATTGATGACCTTGTTCAGGTCGTCCTGGGATGTGATCGCCTTGAACTCTTCGGCGGCGGGCGTTTCTCCGCTATTGGTACCGCCCTCGGGTGCTGCTTCAGACATCAGTTCCTCCATCGACCGCGATTAACCGCTCGCGTAGGCGTAGGCCCGTCTGATGACGGGATGACTAGGGGCACACTCAGGCGCCGTAGTGCTTCTTCAGGTACTCGCGCAGACGCGCCTTCTCCGCAGCAGTGCGGCGCTTCTTGGAGGCCATGTACTGCATGACGCTGGCCTCGGGACCTTCGTCCGCGCTGAATGCTGGACGGGTCACACAGTGGTCTCCGGTGTGCGCGGCGAACCGAACCGTGGTCTCGGTGTAGATCGCGCCCTTGTCGGCCAACATGCGACACAGTGAGCAAGCGCCGGGACGCGTGAACCTCGCCCATCCGACCGCGGCAGGATCCTCGCGAACGTTCTGTGTGACGGTGTCCCAGAACCCGGCAGCAACTTCCTTCTGAACCACCGGCTCGAGGCGAGCGAGCATGAGATCCGTCGCCTGCTGGACCTCGCGGTCAAACTCTTCGGTCAACCGGGCCAACTGCTCGCCCACATCAACGAGCGGCTGCGTTGCCCATGCAACCGCGTTGCCTAGGTACTCGTCGCGAACCACCGTGAACGGATTTGGCGAGAACGGCGACGGTGGCGCGGCTTCCTCGCGCAGCTCCTCGTACCAATCCAGAGCAAGCGCCGATGATCCGTCGATGTATTCGCCGACGATCAGCGGAACGGCCACCAGGAGGGCACTGCGAGTCGCCTGCGGACCATCCTGGGCGGCCACAACCTGCTGGACCTCGCGGACACTTGCAGCCGTGACGAGCTGCAAGCCCGTTCGGACTTCGCTAGGCGGGGTTGCCATCAGCCGGCGTCGTTAGGCGGTCCAGGATCTGACGCCCATTCGCCCGCTGACGCTCAGCCTGCGCCGTACGGATCTGCTGGTCCGACAGCCCGAGCAGTTCCAGGCCGACCGATGTCTCGGAAAGCCAAGGAACCACCGCGAGTTGCTTCGCGCCCGCATCAGCCTGAGCAGCACGCGACAGGTAGACCGGGGACCGGAACTTGGTGTCGATGGTGGACCAAGCGGCAGGAATCTCAGAGAGCCCGTTCGCGATCGCCAGAGCGCGCATCTCGGTACGGCGAAGAGCGGGCGACCAGTCGTCGGTCGCACCTTCAGCTTCGGCGATCAGGTCTTCGCGGGATGCGATGTAGGAATCAGCAGATGTCGGGTTGGACGTGTCCGAGACGCCCAGTGAAGTCAGCGGGATCGAGGTCTCACCCGAGAACAACTGCGCCTGCTGCTTCAGTGACAAGATGTGCGGTTCGGGCGACGAGGCTGGGAACTGCTTGACGTCCGCTCGCGCATTCGCTTCACCCTCGCGCTCCGGGTCATCAGGAACTCCCTTGATGCGCCCCATGACCATCTGCCACGAAGCCTTCTGGGAGCCGTCTGCGTTCTTAAAGATCGAGGCATCGGCGCCGAAGAGCCACAGATCCGGGATCGTGTAGACCTCGTTGTGCGCTTCCATGCGGATGACGGTTCGCAGGGCCTGGTCACAGAGGCTCATGACGGGGCGGGAGATGCGCGAGGATCCGAACGGGCGACCTACGCGCGGCTTGTAGACCAGGGGCTCGGCAGGGACTCCCCAGGGGTGCTCAGACCGGTCCACCGTCCACGTACTGCCATCTTTCTCGGCAGTGATGGTCAGGTTGTCCAGGTAGAGAGCCAGACTGGTCGGCTCGCCCTCGTCGTCGCGGCTCGTGATGGACAGAAGGTTGTCGAGCCTCCGGGCGCGCGTGTTCCAGGTCCCGGTCGCATTCATCGCGTCCTTGGCGTGAATCAGTGCGGCGGGCTCACCGACCGACTCGTCACCGCGCGTGGTGACGAGGAACGAGGTCCCGTGAATCAGGGATGACGTCAGGCCGGAGGAAACCTCAGTGCCAAGGAAGTTCGCATCCCAGAGATCGCGAGCTCCAAGCGATTCCAGGTCTCCATCAGCCCAGACGAAATCGTCAAGGTTGCAGCGGCGGGCAAGGGTGTCGACCGCCTTCGCGGACCACCCAAGAACGATGCCGAGCTTGTAGAACTGCGGCGGGATGATCGACCCGATTGACCGCACGGCGTGCTTGCCGTCGTAGTACGAAGCGCGAAGGAAGTTCCTCGACTGCTTGGCCGCCAACTGCTCGAGCAGGATATTGAGCGTCTTGTTCTCGTCGTCCGAGACGTTCGGCAGGATGATCACCTTGTGTTCGGTCACATCACCACCGCCCTTCGTTCACTGCTAGCGCCGGTCTTGCGAGTCGGCTTCTTCACGGATGAGTTCTGAGCGCCCCACAGCGCGAGGGTGCAGGCGACGATCGGCGTGATGTCGCTGGTGGCGGTCTTGCGGTTCCACGCCCACGCGTCACCCAAGGGACGCTGTCGGGCGGTGGAGAGCGAGACGTTGACCTGGGGCTGATCGGTGTGACGCAGCCGGTTCTCCATGACGCCGTCGAAGACCTGTCCACACGCTGCCGCCATTGCGCGCGAGTCCGTCGTGGTGACCTTCACCTTCGCCTTGGCGAGATCGTCGATCAGGGTTCCGGCCGCCGACATGGCATCCACAACCACGGCGCGGATCTTGTTTCGCTCGCAGCGAGCGACGATCCACGGTGCGATCCAACCGACGCCGGCGCGGTGCTCGTCCAGTTCGATGTGCCAGAGACCGTCAGCGCGAAGGCCCGCCAATGCGACCGAAGCCACGGAACGATCGGGGGAGACGTCGATCGCTAGCGCCAGGTTCTCGATTGCCATTGAGGCGGGGTCGGCGACCGCGGCCCAGGACTCGCCATCAATGACGGCCTGCGACGAGGTGCCGGCCCACATTCCAAGCCGTTCGCGAGCGAAGCCGTCGTCGGAAAAGCGAGCCCGCTCGCCTTCGATGACCTCGAACTGCAGACGAGATCCCAGCGCCGGGTTCGCTGCACGCCAAGCTTCGTGACTATCGAGGTCAATGGACCCCTCACAGGACCACTCGTGCCATGCGAGACGCTTCGACTTGCCTTCCAACGCCTCGAGTCGAGTGCGGGTGAAGACGTCGCCATTCGCGCGGGGACCAGGGGGAGTGCCGGTGAAGATCCACTGCGGATTTCCGAGCGGTGCTGAAGACGTCGTCGGCATCAGTGCCTCGAGGTCGTCGTCGGTCATCTCCTGGGCTTCATCCATCACCAGGACGTCTACCGTGAAGCCGCGACCAGAGTTTTTCGACCGTGCGACCAGTTCGACCGAGCCGCCGTTCTTCAAGATCACAGCCTCTTGGCCATTCACGTTACGAACCTCGGAGACCAGAGCGTTTAGCTCCGGGTACTTCGCGCCAGGATCGTTCGGGCTAGTCCCGAAGAAGTGCTGCAGTCGCTTAAATGCCTTGCGGGCCGTCTTCACCTCGTGGGCGGTGTGGAGGAACTTCTCGCCGCGCCCAACCATGCCGAACAACTCGCGCACCTCGAGCAGGGCGTTCTTGCCGTTCTGCCGAGGGACCGACAGGCCACAAGTCAGCGACGACCACCTGGATCCGTTCATCGCGAGCCAGTCGTCAAGAACGAGGCGCTGCCAAGGGTCAGGGGTTAGCCCATAGTCCGAGGCAAGGTCCGCGGCCAGGTCGCCGAAGGTGCTAGCCGCGCTTGGTGCTACGCGAAGCCTTGGATCCTGACTCACGCTCAGCGAGGCGCTTCTCGAAGTCACTGAGACCGGTCTCCTTCGTGGCTGGCTTTTCGCCGCCGCCGAGTTCGTCGATCTGCTTGAGGACATCGGCTAGGAGTCGCCCCATAACCGCGAAGTTTTGGTCCGACTCGCAGACCAACATGCGGTTCTGGAGGTCTCCGCGAAGGGCCTGGAGGTCATCAATCCGAGTCGCCATGGTCGCCTCCAAGGCAGGGGGTAGATCGGGGGGGTATTCCGCCTAGTCCCGCGGTCCTTGTGTCCAGGTTGTCCATGGGTCACTCCCCCTGGGCGTCCTCAGTCGAGAGAGGCTGACCGGCGAACGATGGGGGCGTAGGCGCGAGCTCGCTTTTTGGAGTTGCATCCACGATGAGCTGCGGCCTTGTTGCTGAGCACGTCAGTGCCACCCTTCGACAGGGGCACGAGGTGGTCGACCTCGAAGGCACCTGGATCAAGGTGGGGCAGGTCGTAGTCGATGGGCTTGCCGCAGATGTGGCAGCCGGCACCAGTGCGCTTGATGGTCTGCCTGTCACGCTCACGCTGACCGCTGTTTCGGTTGGTGAACTGACTCACGCCTGATCCCCATCCCACACCAGTGGCTCGATGCTGGCTCCCACTGCCACCGCGTGTGAGCAACGGGAGCAGCAGGGATCGGGGGCGGGTAGCGACCTGGACACACGACACAGGTTGGCGCTGCCTTGGCATCCACCGCATAGGTTGCCGACAATGGGCGACCAGTCAGCAGGCGGGGGAGCGTTGTCGTGCGTGCTCACGGCCCAAAGCTTTCGGGATCTGCACGCAGGTACGTGGGCTTCTCACCACAGAGACCACATCGCCCACCCCTGTAGCCAATAGGGGCGATCCATTCGCGGCAGCAGTAGGTGATGCAGGTCGGCAACTTGGGCAGTGATGGCCGACCGGCATAGGTGATCCTCACCTCGCTCGCGGCAGGTTTCCGACTTGCCACTAGCGGCGTATCGTTCTCACTGATCACAGCGGGTGGCTCATCTCGCACTGGTTCGCAGCCTTGGAGTCGCAGTGCGTGGTGCCGCAGTCGGTGCATGTGCGGTTGACCTGCAGGCACAGCGGGCAGTGTGCGACAGTGCACGGGTTGTCGCAGTGCCCGCACTTGGTGACCGCGCCGTGGCTCATGATCAGCTCGGTTAGGCAGCGGCAGGTCTCGAGGTCAGGCATGGTTGCCTCCTCGAAAGGTGTGCCCCGCGCTCGTCAGGCGCATGTCCGTAGTGGTCGTGATCGCTGCGGTGCGGGGCAGATCGTGGGGTTAGCGGGGCAGTGGTGACCAGCGGTCGTGTGCGTCACACACCCGCTTGGATCGACAGGCCGCGAGGTTGTCGGCAAAGCAGAAGATGTTCCGCGGGTCGTACCACTTGCCGCAGAACGAGAAGCAGCCGCGCATCAGACTCCCCGAACCATTGAGAGACGCTCGGGGTCAATGCTGATCCGGGAGTGGCCTGAGCAGTTGACGCACTTTCGCATCGAGTACGTCATGACGTTGGCGACGTAACGCTTGGCGATGGGCTTGGTCTCGCTGCCGCACCTGTTGCAGACGGTGAGCTTGTCTTCGCCATCGACGAACAGGGCTGGGTGGTTCTTGATGTGCGGTCGCTCCCAGTCGTAGAGCCACTGGGTCGCAACCACGTCACCCTCGCAGTAGTCGGTGAGCCTGAGCCGGTCCTCGTCGGAGCCGGCGACTGCACGTTCCATCGCGTCACGGTCGTACTTGTCGGTCTTCGCGGGGATGCCGACGATCTTGCAGAACGCGTCGAGCGACTTGAAGGGTGCACCCGATCGCAGCTCGCGGCGTAGGACTTTTAGTGTGTCGACGGTCTTGAAAGGCGGGAGCGGTGGCAGGTCAGGTCGGTGTGGGTGACCGATGCGCGGGAGGTAGAAGTCGCCCTTGAGCCACGGCACATCAGCCTGATCGAGGTTGTGACCCACGATGATGTCGGCTTCGGCCATGAGTGCGTGAATGCGCTTCAAGAAGACCTTGCGGCCACCCTTGTCCCACTCGGCGAACCTCATGACGTCGGGCTGGTCGTACCACTTCGCACACAGGATGGTCGTGCGAGGTTCCCGCGTCACAGTCTCGTGGTGGATGTAGCGGTTCTTCAGGTCGCCTCGGTCCCACCAGGACTGTTGGCTGAGGCCGGGGAGCCGCTCGACGTCAAGGATCAAGATTCGATTGCGGACCGCAGGGGCGATCGGCGTCACCTTGGCGATCTCCGCGAGACTCATCGCAGCTTCTCGCGTGCCGAGCAACCGCCGCGTGCATGCCGAGCAAGCGTGTTGCCTGGAATGTCGAGCGGCGTATCGGGGTCAGAGCGCAACCGGTCAGACAGTTCCGAGTAGCGCCACCGAGGGTTACTCAGCAGCGACCGCAGCGCATCAGCCTCAGTGGGCTCAAGTTCTGCAAGCGCGAGGCACACGGTGCAGGTTGGTCCCTTGCGCGCATCGGATGCCGGTTGACTTGCCAGGTCTGCGATTGCCATTGCTAGCCACCGTTCAACTCGGCAGGAGGCCCATTGCGTCCTGCGGAACACCCCGAGATGGGTTCATTCACCGCCTTGTGGGCGGGAGATTATGGGTCAAGCGCCGTACAGGATTCCTGTACAGGTCAAACGTCTTCCGATTCCTCGGACGGATCGAACTGGTGAACCGGGCCGTCTGCATCCCAGGGGATCTCGGGGCGCGTGAAGCCGATCGGGTAACTGGTCACGTCGCCAGCCGCATCGGGCTCAACCTCAGTTTCGTAGCAATCTGCTACGTCTCTGCCGATCGAGATGTCGAACACCTCGACGCCGAGGATCGCGATCGTTAGCCGCATCGCCGGAAGTCCTGGCAGTACGGACACTTGGCCCACAGCTCGTTGCCGACCTTGGTGACATCCCGTCGCCAGCCGCACGTGGGGCAGGCTTCGATTGGTTCGGGGGCTGGCATCGCAACCTCCCGGCAAATGCCTACGCGGCGACGTGATCCCGAATGGTCTTGACGTGCTCCACCAGGTCGCCCTCGAAACGGAACCACTCGCGACCACTATCGAGTAAGTGGGCGAACTGCGCGTGTCGCTGAGACTCCAGGGCAAAGGTCCCGGGCTCGGTCGCAAGCAACTTCCTGCTCGGAGGATAGGTCCGAAGTCGAGCCTGCAAACTTTGGGAGTATCCGATCTTCAGCAGGTTGCCAACGAGTACGTAGTAGATGACCCCTGGACCGCGCTTGGCGGCACGCTTGTCAGCTCGTTCGCGTCTCGAATCCATGTCGTCAAGCCCAGCCATCAGGCGGCGCAGGGGGTCGGAGTCAAACTCCGAAAGCAACTCGTTCATGCGCGCAAACAACCTTGAGGCGTGACGTCCGCAGATCGGGAACGGCATGTCATCCGCGCTGGGGGTATCGCAGAACTCGCCATTCTTGCGCTGCACCGTGCAGGTTCCCGCTTGGGGAGAGGTAGCCTTGTACATGTTCGACTCCTACTTAGTCGGACCAAGGCCCCGGCTGTTAGCGCAGCGCGGGGCTTTCTTATGGAGCAAGGGCCGTCACCCGTTCTGACAGCCCTTGCGAAACCATAAACATTTTGACACTGCAATGTCTTGACGTCAAGAATCTTGACGGAGTGTCTAGACCTCCAGCACCTTCGCGCCCCAATCGTCGGCGTGGTCCTCGAGCTTCTTGGCGATGACCTGCGTGCCCATCTCGTAGGTCGTGTCGCAGCCGGGGCACTTGATCAAGTACGCAAAGTCCTCGTCGAGGTGCCCATGCACGCCGCAGTCGCAGTAGAAGTCCAGGCACACGGTCGTGCCCTTCCACTGGATGAACATCTCCGCGTCACTGCCCTCGGGCTTGGTAAACGGGTGCTCCTTGGCGCTCACGACTTCCACTCCTTGTCGTAGTCCGGGTGGTCGGCGTACGGCAGCGCGAGCAGTTGGAGGGTGAGGCACGGAAGGTAGATGCCAGACGCCTCGTACTGGTCGGCCCAAACTACGCAGGTGCCGCACAGCGCAGGGTTGTGCTCAGCGGGCGCATGCTCCTCGACGATCCGCCGTTTCGCCTCACACTCAGCCAGCACGCGATCTCCGAGTTCGTCGAAGTCGTCCAACCCGGCGCCGCTCCACAGGTAGACACGCTCGGCAACCGCCTCATCCTCAGCCACGCGCGCCAGCAAGAACTCGGTAAGCGTCATGCGTCGATCACCGTGACCTCGACCGGGTCAGAGACGGCGGTGATAAACGAGTTCCCTTCACCGTCGTGGATCTGGACACACTCGATGGCAACAAGCTTCGCACCAGCCTCAGGCGTCCCGATGTAGCACCAGAGCGGGTTCGCCCCAGCCTCAGTCTGGTCCGCCTGCCCGGGGGTCGGGTCGAACTGAAACTTGGTCATGCGCTCATCCTTCCATCGTTCGCAGCCAACCCGATCAGGTCGTCGATCAGGTACAGCCGCGCGCCAGTCGGGTTGCAGCCGTGGTCAAGAATCCGCTTCCGGTCATGCCACGAGTCGATCGTCTTCTGAGCAGTCGGCAGGTCGAATCGGCCCAGCAGTGTCGACCCTTCGCGAGCTGTGACAAGGCGACCAGTGACGGCCGTCCGCATCCAGTCGCGCATCTCCTCGACGTCGTACTCGCGCTCGCAGCCCTTGCACTTGGTCATCTTCGCCTTGGGCTTGGCGTACAGGTCCCGACCGCACTCGCAGGGGCCGGCGTAGACCTTCTCGGCGGGCCGGTCGATGACTTGCCGCGCGCGACCAACAGCCCTGGTGATCTCGGAGACCGCATCGCCGCCGAGATCGTTGAGAGCCAACCCGTCGATTCGCCACATGAGCCACCGCGACATCGAGACCAGCGTGTCCTTCGGGAACGCGGTGGTGGGGGACTGGTGGCGGATCGCCTCCTCGTCGCAGAACCGGACCCACATCACGATCACCTGGCGCAGGTTCGTCAGCGCCTCGAATGCCGGGAACGACACGGGCAGCGGTGACTCACTGGACGCAGATCCGCCCATCGTCGTGTAGTCGACACCGCGCGCCTTCTGCAGGCTGATGTCGAGTTGTTCCACAGTCCACGGGATCTCACCGAGTGCGCGGGCCAGTTCAGACAGGCAGGTTTCGCAGACGTAGGCGTTGTCGCGTGTGGGCTTTCCGCAGGTGCAGGTCGTGTCGCTCACTTGGTCTCCCTGATCTCGCGGGTGTAGCCGATGAACTCGTGCTCGATTCCGTCCTTTGTGAACGTCATCCGAGCCTCGCGGCGGTTGTCGGGCTTGGGCGTGCGGCGGATCTGGAGCCATCCGGTCTGCCATCCGGTGACGAGCACGAGACCGGCAGCCCACAGGACGAAGTGGGATACCCGGCCGAGAATGTGCAAGACGTTGACAATGTCGCTCACTGGGTCTCCTCGTTGCGCTCGTTGGTGGCGTTCTGCGGGCCTGCCGTGCAGCCAGCGTGCCCGTGGTCCATCGCACCCCTGCTGGCCTCACAGGTGGCAACGGGCGCGGCCTGGGGTGGCATGGGGGCGAACTCGTGCCGGTGATCCTTGCGCCAGGCTTCTGCATGGCGCCCGCCGATGGAGGTTGCCTGGTTCACGTTCGACTCCAGGCGGAACGTTGCCCCGCAGCTGCAGGTCTCGTCGATGGTCACAGTGCGGGCCTTCCGTAGAGCGCGTCGACCACGAGGCCAACGACGTGGGTGCAGTCCGTGCAGGCGGTGGTGCGTGGGGTCCGTGCGAGCCATTCGAGCGGGTGCCGGGATCGGCAGACGAGCGCGGCGGTGGTGAGGTTGGCGGTCATCGGTGGTCGCAGTCCGGGCAGCACTTCCGCGATCCGTAGACGTGACCCCGCGTCGGAGGACATCCGCAGCCAGAGCAGTCGGTCGCATCGGCGCCGAAGATCACGGTCGATCGAATGGCTGCGACAAGGTCGTCAACACCCTCGGCGTTGTAGACCTGTCCAGAGTCGCGTGACTCCCAGCCGCCAGTGCTGAGCCAATCGCCCTCGGTGCTCAGGACGGCCTCGATCGCCACGGCCACCCGTTCACGTTCGGCAGCCACGCGGGCCTCGATGATCCGCTCGACGGTCTCGAACAGTGGGATCTGGCTGGCTCCGTACGTGTCGGCGGCGTCGAGCTCAATCAGAGTCCGCTCGCTCTCAGTCAGGCCGGTCACTGGTCGCACCCGCGGCTGGTCGAGTGCTTGGTGATCCAGCACGAGAGGGCGTAGTCGAGAATCGGGCGGACTGCCTTCACGGCGATCTTGGATCCGCATACATCGCAGCGAAGTTTCAGGCTCTCGGTGGTCATGGGCGCGCTCCGTTCGGGTTGGTGGTCATCGCGGAAGGTCCGTGTTGATGAGTGGGCGGACGCTGCCAACCGGCACGTAGATGACCCAGGACTTGCCACCTAGCGCCAGACCATCGTTGACGAAGTTGGGCATGATCCATCGGGACCAATACCAGTGCTGCGTGACGATTCGCGGAGTCTCCGTGTTGGACTCAACGATCACCGCATAGTCGGCGAGGATCCGGCCCGACTGGTACGAGCCGTCCGGGTTCTTCCGGTAGTACGTGAAGGTGTTCTGTTCGTTAATGACGCCGCTACCGAGGAAGATCCGCCCATTGGTCGACTCGCCCATTTGAAGCGCCTGAAGCACCTCCGTGGTGTCCCGACTGAAGTCCGGGTGCTTCTTCGCTGGCAGGAAGGTGAGGGCCATTCCGCCGAATGCGAAGAACCCGACCAGGGCGAATGCAATCGGGAACACGAATATGCCGCTGACCACGCGACCGATAGCGGATTCGGTCATTTCCTCGATGAACATGACGCCGAGGTAGACGGCAGTGACGGTCGTTATGGCGACAAGAATCCAGAAGATCATGACTTCAGTCCGTTCGGGTTGGTGGTGGGCTGATCGCTTTGTCCATCGGGTCGTCGCGTGGTGGCCCGTGGGTAACCCCAATCGGAGCCCGCCTTATCGGAGTGGAATCCGGCATGACGCGCAGGCAGTCGGCAGAGCATGCGGCTCTGGCCTGGCGAGATGATGGCTGAGGCGTCGCCGCAGATCCCGACCTTGGGCATCTCGTGGCGATGGTCCTTGCGCCAGATTTTGACAGCGTTCCTGACGGCCATCTCATAGTTGTTCTGACTGTCAGCATCGAAGGTTGCTCCACACGGGCAGGTCTCGGAGATCTTCACGCGGCACCGTCCACGTCGTCCACGCTGCGGAAGACCGAGGTGAAGTCCAACTCGCGCGGCTTCTCGGTCCCAGCAGGCAGGGCGGGGCGCTCGGTCAGGGTGCCGTCGCCGATCCGTCGCCGCGTCTCGGCAACCCACCGCGGGTACACGGCCGGATCTTCAGCACCAGGTGGCGGCTCCGGCAGTTGGCCGAACGCATCGAGGCGAGCGCCCCGGATTCGCTTGATGCGCGCCTTGACGTGCGACACGTGAATCCACTCCGTGTCGCCAGCCAGCTCGATCAGCGCCTGATGGGCATCGACGAACCGGAACGGCTTCAGGACCTCGTGCCACAGGTCCGGCGTGTACTCGTCGACGGCCTGCGCGGGACTCGCAGCCTTCGCGAGACGGACAATCTTCAGGGACTCGGCCTGGTTCATTCGATGGCTCCCATGGTGGTTGTGACGCCCATGCGCTGGGCGGCCTTGGCGAACAGGTCGTCGGTCTCCTGCTGCTTGCTGCGTGCGCCGGCGGCCGGGCGCTGAGCCTGGAGTCGCATCGCGTCGTACTGCTTGCGCAGCTTCGGCAGCGACATGACGACGCCGCGCCAGAAGCCATCGGCCTGGCACCACTCGATCGCGGTGTGCACGTCGGCCTCGGTGCGCTTGTCGTCGTCGAGCATCAAGCGGGCTTGAGTGCGCCATGCCTTGGTGATCGTCGGTCGGGTGCTGCCGTTGGCTGCGACGAGAGTTGCCATGTGCTCGCAGATCCGCTCGACGTCATCCCGCTTCGGCGCCACGACCGCGACAGCGGTGGTGGAACGTACTTCTATTGGGTCGGGTCGGGATGGGATGGGTTGGGTTGGGTCGGGGTTGCCGAACATTTCCCGAACTTCGCCGTTCGTTCGCCGTTCGTTCGGCTGAACATCTTCCGCACGCGGCGCCTCGACCTGCGGTGATGCATTCTGCGTGGTCCCTTTCTTCTTTGCTCGGAACTCACGCATTCTGTTGGCAGCCGCGGCTCGCTCGGCCTCTACGTCGGCCTTGCTTGGCTGCCGCTCGGCCCATCCGTGGAACCTGTAGCCGCCTTCCGCTGCGTCCCAAAGCCCGGTCTCGATCAGTTTCGCGGCCTGCGCCTTCGTCCCCAGGGCGTTGACCATGTGGTCGGGAACGAAGCCATCGGTCAGTTGCTGGGCACAGATTGACCCGGCGCGGACCCACAGACCCATGGCCGGATTGCCCGCCGCGATGACCTTGTGGTGGAAGCCGAGATTGTCGTCGATCTTGAACCAGGGCACGTCAGAAGTCCCCGTCCGCAACCTGGAACACGGTGAGGCCGAGTTCGCGCCACATCTGGACGACCTGGTTGCGGTCGTCGAGGACGTAGCGAACGTCGTAGTCGTTGCGAATGTGGGCGTCGAACAGCTCGCGCTTGACGATGGAGTCCTTGCGCTTGTCGCCGTCCTGACGCATGTGCAGCGGGCCGCCGGGGAGGTCGTGCTTGTCGAGCCATTCGCGGGTCTTGTCGAGCACGCGGTCTTCGCGACCGGAGCAGTAGATGACCGCTGCCCCGTCCTGATATGCAGCCCAGACCGCTTCGGCTACGGGTTGGCTGAGTAGGTCCCGGTCGCACTGTTCGATGTCGTAGGGGCTGCGTCCGTTGTGCAGGCAGAGCGTCCCGTCGAGGTCGACGATCACGGCTGCGGTCGTACCAGGCTTGGCGACGTACGGGGCGACTGATTCCTCGACGTCGAACACGTCGTCGGGGACCTCCAGCAGCACTCCCTTGCGGGTGTACCTCTCGACCATGCGGCGGATCATGTCTTCGCCCACGGTGCGCTCGCGGGCTGCGTCACGCTCGATGGACTCTTCGGGCGAGCAGGGCAGCTCGAACACGTCGAAGTCGGCACCGTTGGCGGCGGCGAACCGTGCCCACTCGCGGACGTACTTTGGACGCAGGTTCATGTCGTCGGCGACGACGTCCCGGCCTGCCGCAAGGAGTGCCTTGACTGCGGTGCGTGACGCCTCAGTGACTGCCTGTTCCTGGGGCCAGGAGTAGTCCGGGGTGTCGAACATCATGGCCCGGAAGTCGTCGCGGTTGATGCGTGCTCGGGTGGTCGGGTCGGCGGCAACCCAAGCCTTTGCCCAAGAAGTTTTCCCGGACGCTGGCAGGCCGCGGGTGATAGTCAGGGTGCTCATGCGACGTCCTCGCTGAACACTCGGGCGTGTGTCTGGCCGACCGGTCGCAGCGTCTTGAGAATCGCGGGTCGGGGGTCTCGTCCGTCGAGGATCTGGAACAGGTAGGGGCGCAACCAGTCACGCTTGACGGCCTCGTGGGCGTACGCCTTTCGGGAGAAGCCTTGACCGAGGTCGCACAGGATCTGGTCGTGTGCCTCTTCTGCGGAGACGCGGATCGAGCGGACTTGTTCTGCGATCCGGTGCCAGACTTCGCGGGTCCAGACGTGCAGCTCGTCGGGGAGTTCTCCGAGCAGGTCGTTGAGCGGCTTGTCTTCGCTCATGTACTCCCAGATGGAACGCTCTGAGAGGCCGGTGACGATCCGGTGCAAGCGGACGTAGTCGTCGTACTTGATCTTCACGATGCGCGACTGGTCGAGGTAGCGAACTGCGAACCCTTCCATGCCGGGACGCGGAGGGGCGGCGAGTGCGTCTCGCAGGCTGACGTAGGTGAAGGTTTCGGCGACCGGTCCGGCCCAGTCGAACAGTCCGACGGCCTCGGTGGGTCCGTAGTAGTGGCCGTTCTCGATGTTGACGGCGCCGAGCAGGATCAGGTCGTCGCGGCTGCCGTAGTCGACGACGATCCGGTTCTCGGGGTACACGATCTCGACGAGCGGCGTGATTACGGCGAGCATGTCGCTGTTGATGTCTGAGTAGCGGGCGTTCAGTACGACGGTCGCGTGGATCGCCTGGTCGGACTCGAACGAGCCACGGGTGGCGACCCGCAGGCCACCGGTAGGCGAGAGGTGGATGATGCCGAGCGAGCCGTCGAGCTTGTCCGTGACCTCGACGGGCGTGTCGAGCCCCAGGACGCCAGCCTCGGCCTGCCCGTGGTTGAAGAACTTGGCCCACGGTCGGGCAACGATCTGGTCTGCGTCGTTGACGATGAGACCACGGCACTGGCGTACGGCGGGGTTGTCCCAGGCGCCGGGGGTGTACATGGCGGCGTCGGAGTAGTTGTAGATCCGCTGGCCGTCGCCGTCGAAGCGGACGTTAATCATCTTCTCGGCTATACCGCGGTCGAGGTCTGCCTTGTTGATGAGGTCGTAGAGGTTCATGCTGCCTTCTCCTGGTTCTTGAGGTTGGCGCGCTCGGCTCGCTGGGCTCGGGTCAGCCGCGCGGCCCAGACCCGTGAACCGACCCGCGCCCACTCGTCGGTGCGCCCGGTCCGATACACGGAGTACGCGTACTTGGCTTCGGCGTCGGTGTACTTCGCGTCGTCCTGTGCCACGCGACTCGGCACACGTCGGTCGCTGCGTCGTACGCGTCCGCTGACCAGGTGCTGCCCTGCCCACGTGCCTTCGGGTCGGCCACCGTTGTGGCTGGCTGCGATGGTGGCGGCGAGTTCGAGGGCGCACGATTCGATGAGCGGGCAGGTGTCGCAGATGGCTTTGGCGGCGAGGTGGTCTTGGAGGTCAGGTGAGTCGAACAGGTCGTGTTGCCCGTAGCAGGGTGTCGGGGTGTCGGTGATGGTCGGCATGTCAGAAAGGAGGAGTCGAGTTGGCGGGTGCAGCGGCCCAGGCATCCCCGGACGGCACCGGGGTAGCCCACGGGTCAGCAGCGGGACGAGCAGCCGGTGCCTGCCCTCGCGGCTTGTCGATCGGCAGCGAGCACGTGGCGAACTTCAGCTCGAGGCTGGTTCGCTTCTCGCCGTTGGTCTCGTATTCGCGCTGGTATAGGCGCCCGGTGACGACGACCTTGGTGCCCTTGCGGACGTGTTCGGCGACGGCTTCGGCGGCGTCTTTCCAGATGGCGACGTTGACGAACAGGGCTTCGAGGTCCGTGTAGGTTCCGTCGTCGTTGCGCTTGGAGTCGTTGCAGGCGACACGGAAGTTCGCGACGGCGACACCGGACGGGGTGGCGCGGAGTTCGGCGTCGTTGGTCGCGCGGCCGGCGATGGTGACTTCGGGAAGGGACATGGTTAGTTCTCCTGGGTGTCGGGGGTGATGGTGACGGTCACGCGGTGTGGTCCGTTGGGGTACTCGCGGCGGTTGTCGGGGCCGGTGACGAGTTCGTCCCGGTCGTCTGTGATGACGCCGGAATCCACAATCCCGTCGCAAATCGCTTTGCTGGTCGGCTGAAGATTTGAGGTCTCGCGGCGCCGGTTGTCGGGAAAGCGGTAGGCGATGACGATGCGAACTGGCACGTCGAACGCGGGCAGGTTGGCGCGCTTGCATTCGGTCGCCGCTGCCTCGCGCCAGGTCTTCGTGGTCTTGGCCTCGGTGCGCCAGTGCTTGCGGTCGTTCGCGTTGATGAACTTGGCGGGCGGGGCGAACTGGATCGTGGTCATGCCAGCGACTCCACAACTGCCGCGATCAGGTCCCGAGCAGACGGCGGCGTCACGGCGTTTCCACAGAGCTTGACCCGTTCGCGTCGGGTGCCGCTCCAGATGTAGTCGGCAGGGAATGCCATCCCCGCGGCTACTTCCAGCGGCTCGAGCATGCGGAACATGCAGTCGTCGACCTGGGCCTCGGCGGCTGCGATGTCGCCAGGGGTCAGTACAGACTGGTGGCCCGCCGTGGTCAGCGTTCGCAGGTACTCGGACGCCGGGGTCATCATCTCGGCACCATCGCCCTTACTCCCGTTGTGCCGCTGGATCAGGGCATACCTGTCGACGGTCGTCAGCGTGCCGATCGGCTTGCTTGCCTCCTGCGCGCTCTGCGAGTTCCCGTAGTACGGCATCACGAGCCCGTGGTGATTCCCAGACGCAGTGAACGTGGACGCAGGATCAGAGACTGACCGAGCCCACGATCCGCCCCCACGGAGTTCAGCGATGAACGGCGTGACGAGCGCGTCCTGGTGGCGACTCGTCTGCGTTCGGAGAGGGTCGGTCGCCTGACTGATCCGGTCGCCGGCCCTTCCTTCCAGCGGGACGACGAGCGCCTTGGATTCCATCGTGTGCAGGGTGCGGAGTACGTCGTGCGTCGACCAGGCCCGGTAGTAGCCGTTCGGGTTGCCGTACGCCTTGTGCTTGGGGTCGGCGGCGTCGTACTGGTTGCCGCCGGACTCCATGTGGAAAGGCGCCCAATACTTCGCGATCCCGGCAGCGATCCGGCGACGGGTCTTGTCGGCGAGCGGCTTTGTTCGGTCGCCGATCCGCTTGCCCCGGTGACTCCAGTCGATGGCAGCGGCAGCGGGCAGGTAGCCCGGCTCTACGGCGGTCCCGCACTGGTTGTGGAGGTAGACGTACTGCGACCTGTACTTCCCGACCGTGCGGCCGTTCTTCCATGCCTGAGCCGACTCGACGACGGTCTCGCACTTCGGGCACCAGGCGAGCGGGCGCATGACCTTGTCGACATCGGGAACCCTGTTGCCCTTGAGCCAGCACACGACGTAGAGGCGGTCTCGGGACTGCGGTGCCGGGTCGCCGTGGGCCTGGGCATGCATCGAGTTGAGTGACACGACCCGGAAGTCGTAGCCCAGGTTCGCGAGGCACTTCTTCCAGTGCGCCCACGCTTCGGCGTACGCAGGGTTCCGGGCGATGTCCACCACGTTCTCGATGACCATTGCCTTGTAGCGGTGGTGCTCGGCGAACCGGAGCACGTCGAACATCAGCAGCCGGGATCGCTGGACGATCGCAGTCTCGGGGTCCTCGTCAACGAGCTCGGGGTCGAGCAGGTCGAGCAGGTCCGTCTCGGTGGAGACCTTGGAATACTTGCCGCCGGAAGCCTGGGACCACTTCGTGCATTCAGGGGAGGCCCAAAGGATGTCGGTCTTCGGGAAGTAGCGGGGGTCTTCCTCGTGGAGGTCGACGGCGGCGTGATCGGCGTCTGGGTGGTTCTGGTTGTGGACGTCGACGGCGAGGTCCCAGTGGTTGGCGGCGATCTTGATCTTGACGCCGGGGATCTGGATGGCGCCGGTCGATGATCCGCCGCCGCCGCAGAAGAGATCGGTGATGGTGTATGTCACCCAACCCACCGCCAGACAGCAGGCCCGACGAGCACGGCAACTCCGAGCAGCACGCAGGCGGTGTAGGTCCAGCCGGGCGTGGGCCTAGTCATGAGCCTGCCCCCGACCGGAGAGCAGCGCGGAGCCGGTCGGTCGCGGCCACGAGCGCCACGGCCTGGTGGTTGGTGAAGTGGTCGCACTCGCAGTCGTCCTGCGCGTACCGGGCCAACTTCGCGGCTACTTGGATCAGATCGGGCAGAACCCACTTCTCGACCTGGTCCCGTACCGCCTGGGCGCCCTGCTCTTTCCCACTCAGGAACGCCTGGTGATGCGATTCATCGTGGTCGTTCCAGGTGTCGTCAGCAGCAGCCTCACGGGCAGCGAGGAGGGCTTCGACGGCGGCACGCATTGATCCGCTGACGGTCCCGTAGTTGTAGGCGTTGAGGACTTTCTCCCACTCGGCCTCGGTCAGCGTCGTGCTCATCAGCGACCACCTACCTGAGTGCCACGAATCGAGCAGTCGTCGTGGTGCATCCCGCGTGGTGTCGATGCGGGGGCTCCACAGGTGCAGCCGTCCGGGGTCTGGCAGATGAGGATTGGCGTCGTGCTCATCAGCGACCACCGCCAGCGCAGGCAAGGACCGCGTACCAGGACGTGAGGTCACGGGGGTAGTAGGAGAGCCAGGTCTGGAACGCCCCGTCCTCCTCGCCGCGAGCGTGTCTCTGTAGGGCGTAGGTCGCAACCGTCTGCGCCTGCGGGTCGTCGTACCCGAGGTGGGCTGCCATGCGGAGACCCGCCTCGTAGTCGATCGAGTCCACGTTCACTCCGGGGGTCAACGGCAGACCGGCCGTTGTCCTTGTGCTCATCAGCGACCACCGGCCCGAGCGATGGTGGTGGCTTCGTGGACGACGGGCTGTCCTGCTCCACAGTGTTCGCAGACGTGGAACGACGGTCGGTCGCCGTAGCCTTCCTTCGTCAGGAGCCCAGTCGAACCGCACCGCTTGCAGCGAGGCTTCCGGCCCTTCGGCAACTTGCGTCGGTTGCTCATCGGCCCGCCCTCCATTCGTTGAAGCGGATCGGGCAGTCATCGCACGCGGTGGCTAGGTCCTTCCAATCACAGCCCTCGCACTCGGACCACCACTCCTTGACGCCCTTGGCGAAATGGCCACACGGACGGTCGCGGTGCTCGGCCAGCACCTCGGCGATCTGCTCCCGCGTCTGGTCGGTGGGCTCGGGGGACGCGAACTCGTGCGGGCAGTAGTCCTGCAACTTCCCGCAGGTGTCGCAATAGGAGTGCATCGAGCCACACGGCTCCGGGCAGATCGTCCGGTCAAAGTTTCCGCTGTCGCACTGGTGACCGAGCGCCTGCACGTCGGCTTCCGGTGGGGTGGGGGCGGTCACTTGGAACCACCCAGCGCAGCAACCTCAGCCTCGATGGCGGGTCGATCCTTGGGGTCAGCCGCTTCCCACTTGGCTCGCAGCTTGAGGATCAGTGCGGCGTTCGGGTCTTCCTTGAGCGCGTCCACGGTGTGCGGTGCGCGGACACCCTTCTTGATGGTCAGCGACACGGACAGGCGTGCGTCGATGTGCGAGAGGTGGCTGACCTTGATGCCGCCGACGACCATGCCGCCGAACTTCACGGTCGGGTCACCAACCAGGGTCATCCGTCGACCGATGTACTCGGAGGTTTCGGGACCCCAGGCTGCGATGATGACTCGCCGCATCGACTTGGACGGCTTGTAGGGGCGACCGGGGTACTCGACCAGGTGGATCTCGACGGGCTGCTCGGCGGTTCCGGCGGTCACCTTGTCGATGGTCACCGTGCGCGAACCGGTGGCGTAGTCATCGAAGTTCTGCTGGTCCGACTTTGCTGCGGTGGTCTCGCTGATGTTCATCACATTGCTCCTTGGTACTCGACGCCGAACGAGCCTTCGATGACTGCCTTCTGGGAGTAGCCCGGGCATCCGTGCTCGTCGTTCGGCTCGTCCTCGCCGCGGGCGGGAATGATGGTCACGCGGTCGGACCCGGACATCGCCGTGATGGTCCACCCGTCGCGCCCGTAGTCAATGGCCAGCAGGATCGCCCCGCCGTCAATGCTGAGTACGGCAGGCTCAATGCTGTAGTGGTTGAACTCTTCGGGGAACGCACCCTCGACCTCGATCAGGTCGTCGCTTGCGCCGTAGATGATGGTCTTCACGCGATCCTCATTTCCTGCTCGACAACCCGCACGGTCGGCGCGAGTCCTTCGGTGGCTTCGGCGTAGAGCGCGACCATCTGTCCGGCATTGGCCTCGAATGCTGCGACCGCCGAGACGATCGCCTTCTGCCAGCGCGCGTCGGGATAGACGCGCTTCACGTACAGGTGCATGCCGCCGGAGTAGGACACGTAGTCGATCCACTCGCGCCCGGTGACGAGCAGTCCGGCTTGCAGCTGCGCCATGTTCTCGGTCGGCACCTGGTCGGAGATGACGGTGAGCAGTTGCTTCTTCTGGCGTCGGGACTTGACCTCGATCAGGCCGTTGCTGCCGACCAGTCCGTCCGGTGAGTACCCGATTCGGAAGCCCCACTTGTCCTCGACCATGAACCCGGTGGCGGTGACGGGTGCGTACTTGGCGCTGTACACGTCGATCGCGCGGGGTTCGTCCTCGACGCCACGAAACATGTCGTCGTTCATGAACGTGGGCTCGGTGTAGTTGGTGATCCGTTCGGCGGCGAGTGCAGCAGTCAGGCCACGGGACTCGTCGTTGCTGGCCGGTTCGATCACGGTCACCTTGTCCTGTGCAGACGGGGTGCGTTCCGGGTGGAGTGTCTTGATCGGCTCGTCGGGGTTCCGCTTGCTGCGGCACGGACCATTCGCCGGCGCACCACATGCGGGGCAGTCGAAGTCGAGGGCGCCGAGCTTGCGGACGGTGATGAGTTTCCCGACGACGGAGGCGGTGACGATGCCTCGGCGCTGGTCGTGCCATTCGAGGGAACCTTGAACAAGGTCCGGGAGTTCGTGGAGGGTCATTTCGTGTTCCTTTTCCGGGGGCACTTGCAGTCGATGCCGTTCTCGCTGAACAGGACGGCGCAGTAGTTCGGCCCGTGCTCGCTGACCTTGTGGGAGCAGAAGGTGCAGGCGTCGGGATCGGCGGGCGGCTTGGTGGTCTCCCACTCGGCGCCGGGGTAGTCGTCGTGCCATTCCGCGTTCTGCTGCTCCACGTGTTCGGCCCGTGCGCGGTCGAGGCCGGTCACTGGGTCACGTCCGTCGAGCGCACGTGGTCAATGAGCCGCTGAATGCCAAGGGGCGCAAGCGGGTCGGCCAGAAACAATCGCTGTGCGTCAGCCATCGGAACGCCCATTTCGGCACTCCGATATCCCGCCTCCATGCTGTCGCGGATCAGCGCCTCGACTGCTTCCCGCGCGTTCACTGGGTGGCTCCGAGGTAAAGGTCGTAGTAGTCCGAGATCCGAGCCGCATGGGTATCGGTGACTCGTTTCGACGAACGCGAACGACAACGCTTGTGAGGCTCGGCTCCGCACGTGGGGCAAGCGTTTGGATAGTCCGGCGTGCTCATGCCGCGCTCGCCGACAGCCAGGAGAGCGGCTTGTAGACCAACTTGAACCGGTTGAGTCCGAGGTGCGCGGCGGCGACGTTGCGGCGGAAGAGTTCCTCGCTCATCGGACTCGTCCCCAGCGCGTCCCCAGTCACGCGCTCGATCTCGGCAGCCCAGCGCGCAACCTGTGCGGACCGTGTGCCATCCGTGCGCCGGGTCGTGGTCCGCAGGTCGCACACGGCGGCGTGGAGCGTTGCGTCGAGGGCTGCGGGGACGTGGAGGGGCGCTCGGGTGGCGGTCACAGCAGACCCGCCTTGCGAATCGGGACCACGGTGCAGTCAGCAGCAATCTGCTCACCGGCGAGCAAGATCGCGTCCCACTCCTCGGTGCGCGTGTTCAGCTGGGCCACACGTTCGGCCTGCACTGCTGCGTGGAGGCGGTCGAGGCCAGCCTTGGTGTGCTGGGCCAACGCGAGGTCGGGGCTGTAGTCGGACTCCAGCAGCGGGGAGGTCACGATGCGCTCGGCCTTGCGTGCGGCCTTCTCGTCGCGGCGGTCGGCGATTCCCCAGCGGATGACCTGAGTGATGCCGACCCCGGATGCGATGAGGACGGCGGCGAGGATGATCCACGCAGCGTTGATGTCCTGGACGGTGAGCGCGATCATGCGGTCACCGGCTCGTACGTCGCGTCGAAGATGTCCGGCTTGCAGGGGTAGAACTCGCCCTGGACTCCGCAGATGATCCAGTCGCCGACCTCGGCGCGCATGGTCCCTTCGAGAGTGGCGATCCGCAGGTGCTCGGGGTCGAGGCTCTGCGACAGTTCGCCGTTCGATGCGCGACGTTCTTCGCGGTGCTGGAACCACCGGACCGTGCCGCCGCCGTTGGTGATCCAGCGGCAGACTTCGTTCGCCTCGTGACCAGCACCGTTGAAGCGACGGGCCTCGATGATGACCGGCTTCTTGCGGAAGGCACTCATGCGACCACGTCCAGCGGGATCGCACGGTGAGCGCGGAACGTGGTCTCAGCGCCGTGCATCTTCACGCGGAGCTGCCACTCAGGACCGGACGGACCCTCGGCAGCGAAGATGGAAGCACCCTGGTCGCGGAACTCCCACAGGATCTCCTCGAGGTCGTCGAGGGTTAGGTAGGTGAGGCGTGAGGTTGGGGTGCGGACGAGGGGGCTCATCGGGCAGCCTGCCGAGCCAGCCGCGCGGCCTTGTTCTTGCGGCGACGGGCGACAATGACGGCCTTGGCGACGGTCCCGGCGTACACGTGCTTGCCGGTCGCGGCGAGGGCGAGCGCCATCTTGGTGGACGGACTGGTCGCCTTGGCGATGTCCTCGGCACCGACCGAGTCGGTCACTGCCTGGTGAATCGTGCGAGTCATGTCATACTGCTTTCTGTCGGGGGTTCGTGTTACGGACTTCCTTGGCCCTCGTGTTCCAGCACGGGGGCCGCTTTTGTTTGTGCGGGTGGTTCGGTTGGGTGGTTAGCCGGCGCGGGCTGCGGCCTCGAGGTCGTCCAGCACCCGAGGTGCGCGGCGCTGAGTGGTGGACCTCTTGCGGTCCTTGCCGGAGTGGTTGCACGAACGTCGGCAGTGCTGGCACTCGGTCGCACCGGAGGACCGCTCGTACAGGTCGCCCTCTCCGATGACGTGGCCGTTGTTGCACGTGTCGCCGACAGCTAGTCCGCGGGCTCGACGACCGCGCCGGTTGTTCTCGGCGGTCGTCACGGCTTCCAGGTGCATCGGGTTAACGCAGTTGCGGACCCGGCACAGGTGGTCGATCACGTAGCCGTCGGCGATGGGGCCGAACTCGGCAGCGAACGCGACACGGTGGGCGAGGTGGTGCTTGCCCTCGACCACGATCACGCCGTAGCCCTGGTTGTTCGTGGCGCCGATCCAGACGAGGCAGTCGGACGCCCGGACCTTGGCCTGGAACGCTGCAGTGAGTTCGGTGGTCATCGCTGAACCTCGATCGATGTAACGCGAACCGACTGCTCGCACTCCATGCAGAACTCGAAGGCAGATGACCACATGGCATCAACCAGCTCGCCGCCGCGCACGACTGGATTAATGGCCTCAATCTGGTCGACGTGACCAGCAGGGCATTCCGTCGTCGCAACGACGGTCGGTCGGATCTTATGGACGGTCATGCGTCCACCAGTCCGGCCCACCAGGCTTCGACCGCGGTGGCCGAGATCCGGTATCCGCGTCCGACCTTCTTGGCGGGCAACGTGTTGCCTCGCGTCGCCTTGATGGCCGCGCGAACGTAGTCGGGGGAGACGCCCTTGAGGTTCGCAACCTCGACGATGGTGTAGGCCCGCTCGGCCTCGATGATCTTGGTCATGCCACGCTCCGGTTGTGCTGGATGTTGTGAACGGGGTGCAGTTCCTTGATCGCCTGGGCCTCCGCCTCGACTGCGGCCGGCCAGCCCTCGACGATCTCGATCAGGGAGAACTGAAGGTCTGCGGACCACCACGACGCGTTGACTCGGTGGTCTCCCATTCGAGTTCTGGGATCCGCGGTCCTGCCGACGTAGAGGATCTGGTCATCGGCGTCGGTGTACGCGTAGATGTAGATGGGGCGACCGTCGTACCGGTCACGGTTGCGGGTCATGCAGAAGTCCCCGTGGCGCTGCGCTGCGTTACGTCGCTTCATGCTGCATTCACCTTCGTCCGCATGGGCTTGACGGAACGTCCGCTAGCAGCGGATGGACGAGGCACGAAAAGAATCTCAAGGGGGACCTCAAGACGCTCCGCAATGAGTTCGGCGACTCGCGGCGTGCAGCTCGTGCGGCGCTCATTGACGAGCGCACTGATGAATGTTCGGACCACCCCGGCGTGACGAGCGACATCCTCGTTTGAGAGGTGCTTCGCATCCATGAGAGCCCGAAGGATCTTGCCGTTGGTGAGTCGCATCCAGGTGCCTTCCGGCCATCGCTTTCTTGGTGCCTTCATCTTGTGCTCCTGAGTTCGTGGTGTCAAGCATCTGTGGATGATTCAACCGCAAGCGGTGGACAGTGCGCAAGTACTTACACCAATGTTTTTCAGCAGGTAGGGGTCTTGTGACACTCTGAACGCCTACAGAGTGGTGGACAGGATCGGCGTGTCCCGCGTCCATTCGGGGTGGACAGAACGTCCACCGACACGGTTGCTGCCTACGACGCACCAAAGGACCCTTGCGCTATGAGCAGATTGACAGACCTCATCGACACTTTCCGTGACGCCAATGGTGGGCGTTCAGACGCGTCGATCGCACGGCAGGCAGGCATGGCGCCGCAGACCATCAGTTCGTGGCGCACGCGCGGGCTCAAGGAACTCCCCAAGCAGGACATGCTGCGTGGGCTGGCGT
This sequence comes from Marmoricola sp., assembly GCA_025965315.1. Taxonomy (GTDB): domain Bacteria; phylum Actinomycetota; class Actinomycetes; order Propionibacteriales; family Nocardioidaceae; genus Marmoricola. The sequence goes on along the minus strand of JAOPXD010000084.1, from coordinate 3,298 downwards.
CTGTCCTCGGCCTGCCGGATGAGGAGGTCTTCTACGCCGCGGGCGTCGATACGGGGTACATCATCGAGACCGTGACCGAGATCCCCGACAACGTGACCGACCTGCCTGCGCCGCCGACCCGCCGTGCGGCTCGCAAGGGTAAGCCGAACCTCTAGGAGCAGTCCTGTCGGTGGCCGTCCGTACGGTCTCCGACATGCACAATCCTTGGCAGGCGTTTCGGGCGCTCACTCACATCACGTTGCGGTGGGCGCACCTGCCTGAGGGGATGCTCGGCTACACGGACTTCGATCTATCGGAGGTAGTCCTGTCGCCGCGGCTCGACCAGGCTCAGCGACGATGCACGATCGCCCACGAGACCCAGCACCTACTCCGCGGCCCAGTGCCCGAGCACATGCAGGCTCGGGAGGAGATCGTCGCTGACAAGATCGCGGCGAGGTTGCTCATGCCAGACATCAAGGCGGTCGGCGAGGCGATGGCGTGGAGTCAGTCGATCCGTGAGGCCGCGGATGAGCTGTGGGTCGACGAGGCAATGCTCCGGTGCCGCCTTGACCACCTCCACCCGGCCGAGCGTGGCTACCTGAAGATCCGGTTAGCCGAGCTGTAGAACCGTCGCTACTCGGTTCAGCGCCTTGCGCATCTCGGCGACCTCAGTGTGCTCGTAGATCCGCGTCGACGCCTTGGACGAGTGGCCCATGATCGCGACCCTGGTCGACTCGGGGACGCCGAGCGCCTTGAGCATCGTCGCCGTTCCGTGGCGCACCTCGTGGACCGTGTAGTACCTGCCGGAGGGATGCCCGACCATCGCAGTCCCTTGGATCGCATGCCACTCCTGGCGGTCCTCGTTCTCGTCAGCAGGGGAGCCGTCGAGCGCCGGCCAGACGAGACCGTGGGGCGACGGTGGGGCGACGGTCTTCCATGCCTCGAGCGCCTTGGCGACGACGTCGACGACGGGTGCGTTCCTCCATCCGGCTTTCGACTTGGGCCGAACTAGGTGCATTTGTCCGGCGAGCTGGCGCGCCTCGTAGCCGCGGGGAACTCGGAAGCCTGAGGCTGGGTTCCGAAGTTCTCGATAGGGGAGCGGTTGGAGTTGCCAGGCGTAGGTCACGTCGAGGTCGCCTGCGGGATCTCTCACGAGTTCGTCCCATGTGAGGCCGAGGGTTTCGCCCTGCCGTGGACCTTGGAGCAGGGCGAAGAGCCAGCGCGATCCGTGGGGGAGTGTGGCGATGACTTGCAGTAGCGCCAAGCAGTCAGCCAAGGGGATGTCCTGGCGGTCATTGACTGCCTCTTCCGGCTTCTCCACCAGGAACACGTTCGGCGGGATCCGGTGCCCCTCAACGGATGCGGCCTTGAGTAGGCGAATCAGGGTGCCGTGGTAGCGCGCGGCAGTGGACGAGGATCGGGTCTTCTCGATGGCGTTGTGAACCGCACGGACGTCTGCTGGCTCGAGCTCGGATAGTGGTCGGTGTCCGATGGTCTCGACGATCCACTTGGTTGCGGCGATGTCGGCGGTGTGCGTGTTGGGCCGGTTCTTCTTCTCGGCGATCGGCAGCCATTCGTCAACCCATGCCTTGACCGTCTTGCGCTGGTCCTTGCTGGTCCCGGTGCGGTCGAGTTCGCGCAGACGTGCCTCTAGTTTCTGCTTTGCCTCGACGCGGGTGGCCGCGCTGACGGTGCGACGATCCCGCTTGCCGTTCTTCTTGAATCCGACCTCGTAGGCGCCGAACCATCTGCCGTCTGCGCGCTGATACAGCGATCCGCTGGCGTATTGGCGTCGCTTGGTTTCACGGGGGCTCATGCCAGTCTCACCATGTCAGCCATCTTGTGAGCCAAGTTCGTCATAGGTAGAACCTAGTGGAGCCCATGCTGGACCGCGTATTTCCTTCGTCATGAGCCATTCTACGCTCCTAACCGCTTCCCTTACAAGGAAGATGTCGGGGGTTCGATCCCCTCTGCACCCACCATGGACCATGACGAGGCCCGCCATCCAGAACCTCTGGCTGGCAGCGATAGCCGCAGGTCCCCGACCTCGAGCGCTACGCAACTGCAACCCCTCCTGACTAGATTGGTCACGACCGAACTGTGACGGAGGCCACTCGTGCTCGTTCCCTTCAGCGCCGCTGATTTCCTCGACCGTGCCCTTGCGGTCTACCGCGAGCGGATCGGCGTGATCGACGAGCCGGACCAGCCGGCGGCCTCGCTGGGGTCGCTGACCTACGCCGAGCTCGGCGAGCGAGCGGAAGCGATGGCCGCCCGGCACGACGCGCTCGGGATCGAGGTCGGCGACAGGGTCGCCTTCGTCTCGCACAACAGCGCGCGGCTGCTGAGCGCCTTCTTCGGTGTCTGCAGCTACGGCCGGGTGCTGGTCCCCGTCAACTTCCGACTCTCGGCCGAGGAGGTCGCCTACATCGTCGAGCACAGCGGCGCTCGGGTGCTGTACGTCGACCCGGAGCTTTCCGAGGCGCTCGCCGGGGTGGAGTGCGAGTTCAAGTTCGTGATCGGTCAGGACGACGACCTCTACCTCCCCGGCGTCGAGCCGCACGCCTGGGAGCACGACGAGAACGCGACCGCGACCATCAACTACACCTCCGGGACCACGGCCCGGCCCAAGGGTGTGCAGATCACCCACCGGAACATCTGGACCAACGCGATCACCTTCGCGCTGCACGCGGGAGTCACCGATCGCGACGTGTACCTGCACACGCTGCCGCAGTTCCACGCCAACGGCTGGGGGATGCCGTTCGCGATGACAGGACTCGGCGTACCGCACGTGATCCTGCGCAAGATCGACGGTGCTGAGATCCTGCGCAGGATCAAGCAGCACGGGGTCACCGTGATGTGCGCGGCGCCGGCCGTCGTGAATGCGGTGCTGGAAGCCGCCGCGACGTGGGACGGCCCGGTCCCGGGACGCGACACCGTGCGGATCATCGTGGCCGGGGCGCCACCGCCGACCAAGACGGTCGCCCGGGTCGCCGACGAGCTGGGCTGGGAGTTCATCCAGATCTACGGCCTGACCGAGACCTCGCCGCTGCTGACGGTGAACCGGACCCGTGCCGAGTGGGACGACCTGTCGACCGAGGAGCGCGCGGCCAACCTGGTACGCGCGGGGATGCCGGCGCTCGGGGTGAGTTTGAAGATCGATCCGGAGGGCGAGGTGCTTGCCCGGTCAAACGTCGTGCTCGAGGGCTACTGGGCGCAGCCCGAGGAGTCAGCGGCGGCGCTCGCCGGAGGATGGTTCCACACCGGCGACGGTGGCGTGATCGGCGAGGACGGCTACCTGACGATCTCCGACCGCAAGAAG
>JAOPXD010000057.1 GCA_025965315.1 Marmoricola sp. | reverse complement strand
AGGACGACGCGGTCACCGAGGTCATCCTGGCCCCCGACCCAAACCTCGAGGGCGAGGCGACGGCGACCTACCTGGTGCGGCTGATCGGCCCGATGGGCAACGCGGTGTCCCGGCTGGCCAGCGGGCTCCCGGTGGGCGGCGACCAGGAGTACGCCGACGAGGACACGCTCGGCCGGGCCTTCGAGGGGCGCCGGACGGTCACGAGCTAGGCACCGGTCAGGCGACCCGCTGACCTCGCGGGAGCGACCGGAGCCGTCGACCGTGAGCCACCGCGCGCCCTCGCCGAGCAGGACCGGTCCGGCGGCTGCTGGTCCAACGGCTGTCGTCGTGGGCGGGCGGGCTCGGGCTGATCATCGCCGGACCGTACTGGCTCCCCCGGTAGCATGGTGTCCCATGGGCCTGGTTGTGCAGAAGTACGGCGGCTCCTCCGTTTCCGACGCCGAGCGCATCAAGCGGGTCGCCGAGCGGATCGTCGCCACCCGCAAGGCGGGCCACGACGTCTGCGTCGTAGTGAGCGCCATGGGCGACACGACCGACGAGCTGCTCGACCTCGCGAACCAGGTCTCCCCGCTGCCCCCGCCCCGCGAGCTGGACATGCTGCTGACCAGCGGCGAGCGGATCTCGATGGCACTGCTGGCCATGGCGATCCAGTCCCTCGGCCTGTCCGCGCGCTCTTTCACCGGCAGCCAGGCGGGCGTCATCACCGACTCGACGCACGGCAAGGCCCGGATCATCGACGTCACCCCCGGCCGGCTGCGCGAGGCGCTCGACCAGGGGCACATCGCGATCGTCGCCGGCTTCCAGGGCGTCAGCCAGGACAGCAAGGACATCACCACGCTCGGTCGCGGCGGCTCGGACACCACGGCGGTTGCCCTCGCCGCCGCGCTGGGCGCCGAGGTCTGCGAGATCTACACCGACGTCGACGGGATCTACAGCGCCGACCCGCGGATCGTGCCGCACGCCCGGCAGCTCGAGACCGTGCAGTACGAGGAGATGCTCGAGCTGGCGGCCTCCGGGGCGAAGGTCCTGCACCTGCGGTGCGTGGAGTACGCCCGCCGCTACGGCGTGAAGCTCGTCGTCCGCTCGTCCTTCAGCAACAAGCCCGGCACGACCATCCAGTCAGGAGCTCCCGTGGAGCAGGCCATCATCAGCGGGGTCGCCCACGACCTCTCCGAGGCACGCGTCACCGTCGTGGGGGTCCCCGACAAGCCCGGTCAGGCGGCCTCGATCTTCCGCTCGGTCGCTGACGCCGAGATCAACATCGACATGATCGTCCAGAACGTCTCCGGCGCGACCGACCGCACCGACATCTCCTTCACGCTCCCGACCGCCGAGCTGTCCGAAGCCGTCCGGGTCCTCACCCGGGTGCAGCCGCAGGTGGGCTTCGACCGGCTGCTCACCGACGAGCACATCGGCAAGGTGTCCCTGGTCGGGGCCGGGATGAAGAGCCACCCCGGGGTGACCGCCACCTTCTTCGAGGCGCTCGCGGCGGTCGGGATCAACTCCGAGGCGATCTCCACCTCGGAGATCCGGATCTCGGTCGTCTGCCGCGACACCGACGTGCCGGCGGCCGTACGCGCCGTGCACGACGCCTTCGAGCTGGGCGATCCCGACAGCCAGGCGACCGTCTACGCCGGGACCGGCCGATGACCAGGGTCGGCATCGTGGGTGCCACCGGGCAGGTCGGGGTCGTCATGCGGCGGCTGCTGGCCGAGCGTGACTTCCCGGCCGACGAGGTCCGGTTCTTCGCCAGCGCCCGGTCCGCCGGCTCCACGCTGCCGTGGCAGGGCGGCGAGGTGGTCGTGGAGGACGCGACGACGGCCGACCCCCGCGGGCTCGACATCGTGCTGTTCTCCGCCGGTGCCAGCACCTCCCGTGCGCTGGCTCCCCGCTACGCCGCGGCGGGCGCGCTCGTCATCGACAACAGCAGCGCCTGGCGGATGGACCCGGACGTGCCGCTGGTCGTGAGCGAGGTGAACCCGCAGGCGCTCGACGAGGCGCGCAAGGGCATCGTCGCCAACCCGAACTGCACGACGATGGCGGCGATGCCCGTCCTCAAGGTCCTGCACGACGAGGCCGGCCTGAACCGGATGATCGCCGCCACCTACCAGGCCGTCTCCGGCAGCGGGCTGGCCGGGGTGGAGGAGCTGGACACCCAGGTCAAGGCGGTCGTCGACAAGGCCGCTGAGCTCGCGCACGACGGCTCGGCGGTGGCCTTCCCCGACCCGGTGAAGTACGTCCGGCCGATCGCCTTCAACGTGATCCCGTTCGCGGGCTCGCTCGTCGACGACGGCGGCTTCGAGACCGACGAGGAGCACAAGCTCCGCAACGAGAGCCGCAAGATCCTCGGCATCCCGGACCTGCGGGTGTCCGGCACCTGCGTACGCGTGCCGGTCTTCACGGGCCACTCACTGTCCCTGCTGGTGGAGTTCGACCGCCCGCTCTCGGTCGGCCGTGCGACCGAGCTGCTGGCTGCTGCGCCGGGAGTGGAGCTCAGCGACGTCCCGACCCCGCTGCAGGCGGCCGGGCAGGACCCGTCGTACGTCGGGCGGCTGCGCCAGGACGGGCCGAACGCGCTCGCGCTGTTCGTCAGCAACGACAACCTGCGCAAGGGCGCCGCGCTCAACACCGTGCAGATCGCGGAGATCGTTGCGCGTCGGTGACCACGCGATGCGGGGAGGACGGCAGGTCCGTCCTCTACGGTCATCGGCATCAGACGCTTGAAAGGCAGGCCCCGCACGCATGAGCGAGACCATGGCGTTGCCGACCGGACCGCCGGAGCCGCTGATCGGTGGGCGCTATCGCCTCGAGGCGCTCATCGGCCGGGGCGGCACCGCTGAGGTCTGGCGCGCCGAGGACGAGGCCCTCGGTCGGCACGTCGCTCTCAAGCTGGTCACGGTCCCCGGCAGCGACGACGGGCACCGCGTCGGTGACGAGGCGCGGCTGCTCGCGAAGCTGTCGCATCCCGGGCTGGTCCCGGTCTATGACGCGGGTACGGACGACCGCGGC
>JAOPXD010000046.1 GCA_025965315.1 Marmoricola sp. | reverse complement strand
GGCTGCACGGTGCGGTCATCGCCCGGCCCGCCACCGATCCAGTCCCACTCGCGGTAGCTCCCCGGTCGCCCGGCAGCGAGCGGTTCCAGAAGTCGGGCCAGCACGCCGGGGACCAGCGGCAGACCCTCCCAGCCGGGGCAGAGCTCGTCGGTGTGGATCGTGGTCGCCGGCAGGAGCCCCGCGAGCTGACGTGCGACGGTGGTCTTGCCGGAGCCGGAGGGCCCGTCGATGCAGACCAGGCGTCCGGAGCCGAGGGTCACCGGGCGGGCGAGGACGTGGTCCCGGATCTGGACCGGGATGCTCACCAGGTGCAGCCGGATCCACGGTAGGAACGGACTGACTCGACGACAGTGTCGCCGGCGACCAGGTGCACCAGGTTGGTGTGCTCGGCGAGCTCGCCGGACTTCGCGTGCCGGAACCAGACCCAGTCGCCGATCGACAACGTGTCGGCACCGGGCCCGACCAGTGGTGTCTGCACCTCGCCGGCGCCTTCGAGGCCGGTCAGGGACAGGCCGGGCGGGGCCCACGGCACAGGAGCCCGGTCCTTCCCGGCGGGACCGCTGGCGATGAAGCCACCGCCCGCTGCCGTCGCGATCCCGGGACCCGGTCGGCGTACGACGGGGACGCCGTAGAAGGCGGCCGGGCGCGGTTCGAAGCTCTGGTAGTGGTCGAACAGGCCGGGGACGAGCAGGCCGGAGCCCGCGGCGATCTCGGTGACTGCGCTGTCGGCCGCGGTCGCCTCGACGCTCCCGGACCCGCCGCCGTTCCAGAACTCGAGCTCGGCGACCTCGCGCAGACCGCTGGCGATCGCGCGGCGGCGGTCCGCCAGCTGGTTCATCGAGGCGGACTTGAGACGACGCACGACCAGCGACCTCGCCCGCTGACCGGGAACGTCGTCCTGGACGCCCGCGACCTGGCCCTCGTAGGTCATCACGCCGACCAGCCGGAAACCGGGACGAGCCTGGACCCGACGTGCGAACGCGAGCACGTCCGCGGTGTCGTGCAGGGGCGAGCGCTTCGGTCCGACGTGGGCCCTGCCGAGCCGCAGCCCGGCGTCGATGTCCAGGGCCACCCGTACCTCGTCGGTCGTGCCGGCCTCGCGACAGGCGTCGACGACGTCCAGGTGGGCCTCGTCATCGACCATCAACGTGATCGCTGCCCGCGCCGCGGGATCTCCGAGCAGCAGCCGCAGCGCACCGCGGTCGACGGTCGGGTAGGCGACCACGACGTCGGCGCTGATCTGCTGCTCGACCAGCCAGAGCGCCTCGCGCAGCGCGTAGCCGAGGACGCCGTGGAACCCGGGCCGGGCGAGGGCGCGCTCGAGCAGGGCGGGGATCCGGAGCGACTTCGAGGCGACCCGGATCGGGGTGCCACCCGCCCGCCGTACGAGGTCGCTCGCATTGGCGTCGAACGCGTCCAGGTCCACCACGACCATCGGTGTTGCGGGGTCCGCGAGGGCGTTCACCGCCGTCGACAGACGCGTTCCGAGCTGGGAGCGGGCGGCATCGTTCATGGGTCCACCCTACGAAGTCGCCGTCGGCTTTGAGACGATGGCAGGCGTGGCGGTGGAACGAGTGATCCCGGACCCGGGCTTTGCCGACGACGACGGGCAGGCGGCCCCGGCAGTCGCGGCGGCGCTGGCGGCGTACGGCGCGGACCGGGGATCGAGCGCCGTGGCGACCCTGGCCGCGCTCCAGGAGAGCCGGGTGCTGGTGCCGGTGATGGCCGTGCTCGGCGAGGTCGAGCACGACGATCGCGGACTCGCGCACGACAAGACCAGCGACATGGCGACGGTGCTGATCACCGGCGCCGACGGTCGGACCGCGTTGCTGGCCTTCACCTCGATGCAGACGCTGACCACCTGGAACCCCGAGGCCCGGCCGGTGGCGGTCGAGCTGCGCAAGGCCGCCCTGTCCGCGCTCCAGGACGGTGCCGATGCGATCCTGGTCGACCTCGCCGGTCCGGTCCTGTTCCCGATCGAGGGTGACGACCTGCAGGCGCTCGCCCAGGGCCTGCTGCTGTGCCGGGTCGACGGCGGTTGGGGATGGGTCCAGCGCGTCGGTTCTGCCGATGTGACCTGAGCGCGCCGACCCTGTACCCTGGTGAATGACCGATCGGCCACCCTGGGAACGTCCAGGGCGTCCGATCCGACAAGTGGAGGCCTCCTCCCACCCGCATCGATCGGCCCGGCTCACGCCAGGCACCCAGGTCGTCGGGTCCGGTCCAGCAGTTCGACCTGTGTCGGATTAGCTGTCCCAGGGGCTTCCGCGCGTCGGCGCGGAGGCCCTTTCGCCTTGAAGGGGCGCCCCCGGGCGGTCGACCACGAAGTTCGACCCAGGAGGACACATCAGCACTGAGCTGCGCATCAACGACCGGATCCGGGTTCCCGAGGTCCGGCTCGTTGGACCCAACGGTGAGACGGTCGGCATCGTTCCGACCGACCAGGCGCTGAAGCTTGCCCAGGAAGCGGACCTCGACCTCGTCGAGATCGCGCCCCAGGGACGGCCGCCGGTCTGCAAGCTCATGGACTACGGGAAGTTCAAGTACGAGAACGCCCAGAAGGCCCGTGAGGCTCGCCGTAACCAGACCAACACGGTGATCAAGGAAATGAAGCTCCGACCGAAGATCGACGCGCACGACTACGCGACCAAGAAGGGTCACGTCGTGCGGTTCCTCCGCTCGGGGGACAAGGTCAAGATCACGATCATGTTCCGCGGTCGCGAGCAGCACCGCCCCGAGCTCGGGTACCGGTTGCTGCAGAAGCTCGCGGAGGACGTCACCGAGCTGGGCTTCGTGGAGTCCTCGCCGAAGCAGGACGGCCGCAACATGATCATGGTGCTCGGCCCGCACAAGAAGAAGGCCGAAGCCAAGGCAGAGGTGAAGGCCGAGAAGGTCGAGCTCGCCGCCGAGAAGGCTGCTGAGAAGGCCGAGCTGGAAGCCGAGATCAAGGCTTCGCACACCGGCCCCGCTGCACAGAAGAAAGAACGTAAGCGTTCAGAGAACCTCGATCCTGAGATCGAAGCCTGAGAAGAAGAAGGAAGACAGATGCCGAAGAACAAGACGCACTCCGGTGCCAGCAAGCGCTTCAAGGTGACCGGGTCGGGCAAGATCCTGCGCCAGAAGGCCGGCCTGCGCCACAACCTGGAGAAGCAGTCCGCCGCGGTCAAGCGCCGTCTCTCGGGCACGACCGAGGTCGCCAAGGCCGACGTCCCCCGTGCGAAGAAGCTGCTCGGTCTCTGAGCCCCGTTGGACCCCACCGGGTCCGTACCACGTAGGTCGAGGCTCAGCCCAGACCACAGATCCAAGGAGTAACACAAGATGGCACGCGTCAAGCGGGCGGTAAACGCCCAGAAGAAGCGCCGGGTAGTTCTCGAGCGCGCCTCCGGTTACCGGGGACAGCGTTCGCGCCTGTACCGCAAGGCGAAGGAGCAGGTCACCCACTCGCTCGTCTACAGCTACAACGACCGCCGCAAGAAGAAGGGCGAGTTCCGCAAGCTGTGGATCCAGCGGATCAACGCCGGCGCGCGCGCCAACGGCCTGACCTACAACCGGTTCATCCAGGGCCTCAACGCAGCCGGTATCGAGGTCGACCGCAAGATCCTGGCCGACCTGGCCGTCAACGACCTGCCGGCATTCGTCGCCCTGGTGGAGGCAGCCAAGGCTGCGCTCCCCGAGGACGTCAACGCCCCGGTCAGCGCCTGAAGGTTCCGGGTCGGCCGCTGACGTCCTGGACGTCCGGGCCACCTGAGATCGATTGACGTGGCGAGCCCCTCCGACGACCTCCTGACCGCACGAAGCGGTCGGGTCAAGTCGGCAAGGGGGCTCGCCCGTCGCAATTCCCGGGCAGAGCTCCGGCTCTTCCTGGCCGAGGGGACCAAGGCGCTGACCGAGGCGCTCCAGCTCCCGGGCTGCGTCGTCGAGGTGTTCGCGACCCGGAGCGCGTCGCAGGAGTACGCCGAGCTCCGGACGGCGGTGATCGCCGAGGGACTTGCCTGGCACCTCGCCGACGACGATGCCGTCGGTTCGCTGGCCGGCGCGGTCACCCCGCAGGGCATCGTGGCCGTGTGCCGCTTCGTCGACCGGCCGCTCGAGGTCGTGCTGGGTGGTCGCACCGTGGTGATCTGTGCGGACGTCCGCGACCCGGGGAACGCCGGGACGATCATCCGCACCGCCGACGCGTCCGGCGTCTCAGCCGTGGTCCTGGCCGGAAGCAGCGTCGACGCGTACAACGACAAGACCGTCCGTGCGACGGTCGGTTCGCTCTTCCACGTCCCGCTGGCCACCGGGGTCGATCCGTTGGACGCGATCGCGACCGTCCAGGCGGCCGGGTACACCGTGCTCGCTACTGACGGGAACGGCGAGGTCGACCTCTTCGCGGCCGACGACCTGCTCACCGGCAAGGTCGCCTGGCTGTTCGGCAACGAGGCCTGGGGGCTGCCGGCCGAGCTGGCAGCGGCAGCCGATCACCGGGTCTCGATCCCGTTGCTCGGCCGCGCCGAGAGCCTCAACCTCGCCACGGCCGCTGCGGTCTGCCTCTATGCGTCTGCCCGGGTGGGTGGCACCGTAGAGGCATGAAGTCCTCCTGGCTGGTCCCGCTCGGTCTCGTGCTCGTCCTGGTCGGCCTGGTCTGGGCGGGCCAGGGCCTCAACTGGATCAAGGGCAGCGGGATGAGCGGAGTGACCCTCTGGGCGATCGTCGGTCCGGTCGTCGCCGTGCTCGGTGTCGTCGTGGCAGGGATCGGCCTGCAACGCCGGGAGCGCTGATGGACTACACCTGGCTGCCGGCTCCGATCCGGCTCGAGGACACCGTCGCCGAGGTGGACACCCGACCGGTTCCGGATCCCGACGGCGGTATCAACCCCGAGATCATCTTCATGCTCCGGTACGCCGGCTGAAGCCGGTACGCCGGCACTAGGGTGATCCGGATGGATCAGGATCAGCGTGCGCTCTGGGACGCGCTCCCCGACGGGGTCGTGATCGCGGACGGCGACGGCGTGGTCCGGCTGGTCAACGAGACCGCTCGCCGGATGCTCGGCAACCAGGCCCGGCCGGGAGCTGCGCTCGCGGAGGCGCTGATCCTGCAGGACCAGGACGCCCAGGACTGGTTCAGCGCCGTACGTCCCTTCGACGGCCTGACGATCCGGACCGGCGTCCCCGAGCAGGCGTGGTGGCTGCCGGACGGCAGCGAGGTCCTGGTGTCCACCCGGCTCGGGCGGTCCCGCGTCGGTGGTCCGGTCGAACAGGTCGCCCTGGTGCTCCGCTCGGGACGGGGGCGCGCGCGGCTGGACCGCGACCGTTCCGACCTGGTGGCGACCGTCGCGCACGAGCTGCGTTCGCCGCTGACCGGCGTGAAGGGCTTCGTCACCACGCTGCTGAGCAAGTGGGACCGGCTGAACGACGACCAGAAGAAGCTGATGCTCACCACGGTGGCGACCGACGCCGAACGGCTCTCGCGGCTGATCACCGAGCTGCTCGACGTCGCCCGGATCGACACCGGGCGGTTGCCGCTGTACCGGCGCGAGCTGGGCGTGGTTCCTGCCATCGAGCGGGTGGTCGCGTCGGTCCGGGCCGGAACCGCCCGGACGATCGTCACCGACCACGCCGATCCGGACCTGGTCGCCTTCGCGGACCCGGACAAGTTCGTGCAGGTCGTCACGAACCTGGTCGACAACGCCGTCCGCCACGGTGAGGGAGTGGTCACGGTGACCACGGGTCCCGGGCCGGCCGGGATCCGGATCGTCGTCGACGACCAGGGCGACGGCATCCCCGAGGCACTGCGCGCCCGGGTGTTCACGAAGTTCTGGAAGGACGGGGTCCGGGGCGGTTCCGGGCTCGGGATGTACATCGTCAACGGCCTCGTCCGCGTCCACGGTGGCGCGCTGCGGATCACCGATGCCCCGGGCAGCGGGGCCAGGATCACCGTCGACTGGCCCGCTGTCGACCCTCGCCCCTGAAACCCCGGTGAGGGGGCCGCACCCGGTCTCCTAGACTCGTCCCGCGTCGCCCGACGCCAACGCTGTCCTGAGAGGTTCTCCCGTGTCCGGTCCCAACAGCTCCTACGACCCCGTGCAGGTGACTCCGCTCGGGGAGGAGCAGGTCTTTGCGATGCGCGACGAGGCGCTCGCAGCGATCGCGGGTGCCGCGGACGTCGATGCCCTCAAGCAGGTCCGGACCGACCACGCCGGCGACCGGTCCCCGCTGGGACTGGCGAACCGCGAGATCGGTGCGCTGCCGCCCCAGGCCAAGAAGGACGCCGGTATGCGCGTCGGCCAGGCCCGCGGTGCCGTCAACCAGGCGCTCGCGGCCCGCCAGGAGATCCTCGAGGCCGAGGCCGAGGAGCAGATGCTCGTCACCGAGACCGTCGACGTCACCCTGCCCTGGGACCGTACGCCGGCCGGGGCCCGGCACCCGATCACGCTGATGTCCGAGCGGATCGCCGACATCTTCGTGGCGATGGGCTGGGAGGTCGCCGAGGGCCCGTTGGTTGAGGCCGAATGGCTGAACTTCGACGCTCTCAACCTCGGTGCCGACCACCCGGCGCGCACGATGCAGGACACGTTCTGGACCGAGCCGGCCGAGAACCACGTGGTCCTGCGTACCCACACCTCGCCGGTCCAGGCACGCACGATGCTGACCCGGACGCCGCCGATCTACGTGGTCTGCCCGGGGCGGGTGTTCCGCACCGACGAGTACGACGCCACCCACAGCCCGATGTTCCACCAGGTCGAGGGCCTGGTGATCGACGAGGGCATCACGATGGCGCACCTCAAGGGCTCGCTGGACCACTTCGCCCAGGCAGTGTTCGGCGAGGGCATCACGACCCGGTTCCGGCCGTCGTACTTCCCGTTCACCGAGCCGAGTGCCGAGGTCGACCTGATCTGCTTCGTGTGCCGGGGCAGTGGCGTGGTCGACGCAGGCGGGTCGGCGTCGGTCCAGTGCCGTACCTGTCGCGGCGAGGGCTGGATCGAGTGGGGCGGCTGCGGCGTGGTGAACCCGCGGGTGCTGGTCGCCTGCGGCGTGGACCCGGAGCGCTACACCGGCTTCGCCTTCGGGATGGGCATCGACCGCACGCTGATGTTCCGGCACGGTGTCGGCGACCTGCGCAGCTTCTTCGAGGGCGACGTCCGCTTCGCCCGCGCCTTCGGAACGGAGATCTGACATGCGTGCACCGCTGTCCTGGATCCGCGAGTACGTCGACCTGCCGGCCGGAGTCACCGTCGAGGACCTGGCCGCCCGGCTGACCGCCCTCGGTCTCAAGCTCGAGGCGCTCGAGCACCCGGGCTCGGACCTGACCGGACCGCTGGTCATCGGCCGCGTCCTGACGATGGAGCCCGAACCGCAGACGAACGGCAAGACCATCAATTGGTGCACCGTCGACGTCGGTGACGCGAACGGGACCGGCGAGCCGCAGGGCATCGTCTGCGGCGCGCACAACTTCGCCGCCGGCGACCTGGTCGTCGTGGTCCTGCCCGGGGGAGTGCTGCCCGGAGGCTTCGAGATCTCCGCCCGGAAGACCTACGGGCACCTGTCCGCCGGGATGATCTGCTCGGCCATGGAACTCGGCCTGGGGGACGACCATTCGGGCATCATCGTGCTCCCGGCCGACGCCGGCGAGCCCGGTGACGGCGTCCGGGGGCTGCTGCACCTCGACGACGACGTCATCGAGTTCGAGATCAACCCGGACCGCGCGTACGCGCTGTCGTTGCGCGGTGTCGCTCGGGAAGCAGCCCTGGCCACCGGCGGCGTCTACACCGACCCGGCGCAGCGCGACGTACCGGCACCGAACGCTGAGGGCTACCCGGTCGTGATCGACGACCTCGAAGGCTGCCCGGTCTTCGTGGCGCGCACCGTCTCCGGCTTCGACCCGACGGCGGTCACGCCGCGCTGGATGGCACGTCGGATCCAGCTCGCCGGGATGCGGCCGATCTCGCTCGCCGTGGACGTCACCAACTACGTGATGCTCGAGCTCGGGCACCCGATCCACGGGTACGACGCCGACAGGCTCAGTGGCCCGATCCGGGTTCGTCGTGCAGTCGACGGCGAGCACCTGACCACCCTGGACGGCACCGACCGCGTGCTCGCCAGCGGTGATCTGGTCGTCACCGACGACAGCGGACCGATCGGGCTCGGCGGGGTGATGGGTGGCGAGACCACCGAGATGTCCGCGACCACGACCCGCGTCCTGGTCGAGGTCGCGTCCTGGGACCCGGTCGCGATGTTCCGGACCGGGAAGCGGCACAAGCTCACCTCGGAGGCCGGCAAGCGCAACGAGCGGGGTGTCGACCCGACGATCCCCGAGGCCGCGGCCGACCGGGTGGTCGAGCTCCTCGTCGAGCACGGCGGCGGCACGGCTGATCCCGGCGTCACCAAGGTCGGCACGGCGCCGGCCCGCCCGACGGTGGGGATCGCCGCGGGTCTGCCTGCACGGGTCACCGGGATGACCATCGACGAGGCGACCGTGGTCGCGAACCTGACCGCCGTCGGCTGTGCCGTCTCCGGGTCCGGCAGCCTCACGGTCGTTCCGCCGCCCTGGCGTCCTGACATCAACGATCCCTTCGACCTGGTCGAGGAGGTTGCCCGCATCGTCGGTTACGAACGCGTCCCGTCGGTCCTGCCGCCGGCGCCCGCCGGTCGCGGCCTGACCCAGGAGCAGCTGTTCCGTCGTCGGGTCGGTCGCACCCTCGCCGGAGCCGGGTACGTCGAGGTGCTCACCTTCCCGTTCGTGGGCACCGAGGCGTTCGATGCGCTCGCCCTGCCGGGCGACGACCCGCGACGTACGGCACTGAGGCTCGCGAACCCGCTCTCGAGCGAGGCGCCGCTGATGACCACGACGCTGCTTCCCGGAATGCTGGACACCGTCGCCCGCAACGTTGGCCGTGGTTCGACCGATCTGGCCCTGTTCGAGGCGGCGCCGGTGACGTTGCCCAGCGTCGGTGCAGTGGCGCCGATCCTTCCCGTGGACCGCCGACCGACCGCCGACGAGTGGGCCGCCCTGGAGCGGGCGGTTCCCGACCAGCCGCTGCACCTCTCGCTGGCGCTGACCGGTGAGCGCGAGCTCGCCGGCTGGTGGGGACCCGGTCGCAAGGCGACCTGGGCAGATGCGATCGACGCGGTCCGGACGATCGCGGCCGCGCTCTCGGTCGAGGTCGAGGTCCGTGCTGCTCAGCACGCACCGTGGCACCCGGGTCGGTGCGCCGAGCTCTTCGTGGCCGGCACCAGCCTCGGTCACGCGGGCGAGCTGCACCCGCGGGTGTGCAAGGCCTACGGGGTCCCTGCGCGGACGGCGGTGGCCGAGATCAACCTGTCGCTGCTGCTCGAGCACGCCGTAGCGATCGTTCCCGGACCGGACTTCTCGACGTACCCGGTGGCCAAGGAGGACGTGGCGCTGATCGTGCGCGACGACGTCCCGGCAGAGCTGGTCGCGGCGACGCTGCGTGCCGGCGCCGGTCCGCTGTGCGAGTCCGTACGGCTCTTCGACGTCTACACCGGCGAGCAGGTCGGGGCCGGGCACCGGTCGCTGGCCTTCGCACTCCGGTTCCGGGCCCCGGACCGGACCCTGACCGAGACCGAGGCGACGCAGGCGCGTACCGCCGCCGTTGCCCTGGCGGCGGAACGGCACGGAGCCGTCCAGCGGGCCTGAGCGGCCCGGATTCAGGTCTTGCGTGCGCCGCTGAGCTCGGCGGTGACGAGCAGGACGGTGGCCTCGCGGCTGCCGGACTTCGTGTAGCGCAGTCCGATCAGGTACAGCCGGCCCGGATGGCGCGCCCGGAAGCTCGCGTCGTGCGTCAGGGTCGAGGCCCGGTGCGACCCGACGGACGTGACGGTGTAGGTGAGCGTCCCGGAGTCGGTCCGGATCGAGATCCGCGAGCCGGTGTGCACCTGGGCCAAGGTGCGGAAGGCACTCTTCGAACCGTCGATCTTGCCGACGACGTACACGGTGTCGCTCCCCGGGCTGCCCGGCGATCCTCGGGTGCCCCACCGGGCGACCTCGGCCGTCGAGGCAGCCGTGAACAGGCCGTTCTTCGGCTGGACGGAGTCGTCGAACCCGACATCGAGGACGCCGGGCACGGTCAGGCGTCGCGGGACGTCCGGCTTCACCTTGGTCGCCGGCCTGGTCGGGGACTTCGGGCCGACCTTCTTGGTCGATGTGGCCGTCGGGCTCGGGCTCACCGGCGCGGTGGCGCTGGGGGAGACCGCCGGGATCGGGAGCTGGGACGACGCCGGCCGTCTGGGCGCATCTCCCGAGGAGCCACCGAGGAGGTGGCGCCCCCCGAGCACGAGCGCGGGGACCAGGGCGATCACCACCGCGACGACGATCGCGCGCCGGGGCAGGCGTGAGCCGCTCGGAGCACGGTGGGCGCGGTGGTTCCCTGCCATCGGAAGTCCTGGGCGTTGTGGGGACGTTGGGGCTGGTGGTGCGCAGTCTAGATGCGGGACACGGCGGCGGGGGCGTGTACAAGCGGTTCGCGAGAACATGCATGGATATGTATAGTCATGCACATGAGTCCGATCAGGGTCGCTGTTGCCGGTGCGAGCGGGTACGCCGGCGGCGAAGTGCTGCGCCTGCTCCTCGGCCATCCAGAGGTCCGGATCGGTGCGCTGACCGGGGGAGCGAACGCGGGCGAGTCGCTGGGCACGTTGCAGCCGCACCTGGTGCCGCTGGCAGACCGGGTCCTCGAGGAGACCACGGCCGAGGTGCTCTCCGGCCACGACGTGGTGTTCCTGGCGCTCCCGCACGGTCAGTCCGCCCAGTACGCCCAGGAGCTGGGCGACGATGTCGTGATCATCGACTGCGGAGCCGACTTCCGGCTCACCGACGCTGCGGTCTGGGATAAATTCTACGGCTCTCCGCACGCAGGCTCCTGGCCGTACGGTCTCCCGGAGCTGCCCGGCCAGCGCGCGTTGCTCGCCGGTGCTCGGCGGATCGCGGTCCCGGGCTGCTACCCGACCGTGTCCTCGGTGGCGCTCGCCCCGGCCGTGGCCGCCGGTCTGGTGGATCCGTCCGACATCGTGATCGTCGCAGCCTCGGGCACGAGCGGGGCCGGCAAGGCGCTCAAGACGAACCTGCTCGGCAGCGAGGTGATGGGCAGCGTCTCGGCGTACGGCGTCGGCGGAGTGCACCGGCACGGTCCGGAGATCATCCAGAACCTCGGTGCCCTGACCGACCGGCGGACCCGGGTGAGCTTCACCCCGCTGCTGGTCCCGATGCCGCGCGGCATCCTGGCCACCTGCACCGCTCCGGTCGCCGCAGGGGTCACCGAGGACGAGGTGCGCACGGCGTACCTCGATGCGTACGCCGACGAGCCGTTCGTGCACGTCCTCGCCGAGGGCCTGTGGCCCACGACGAAGGCCGTCTTCGGATCCAACAGCATCCAGCTCCAGCTCGCGGTCGATGCCGACGCCAACCGGCTGGTGGTGGTCGGCGCGATCGACAACCTGGCCAAGGGCACCGGCGGAGCAGCAGTGCAGTGCATGAACCTGGCGCTCGGACTTCCCGAGACGACCGGCCTTTCCAGCGTGGGGATCGCACCGTGACCGAGTCCGAGATGCCGCAGCAACCGATCGAGCCTGCGGTGACAGCGCTGCCGACCTACGAGCTGCTCCAGTACCCGGAGAAGCTGGTGGTCGCATCGTTGCCCGCTGGCGCCGACGTGCCGGACTGGGCCGAGTCGGCCTCGCTCTTCGCGATCATCGCGACCGCAGCGGAGACCACGGTGGTGTGTGCCGGGCGGTCGGTCCCCAAGAAGGTCCGGCAGGAGGGCCCGTTCACTGCGTTCGCGATCAAGGGCCCGCTCGACCTCGCGCTCACCGGCGTGCTGCACTCGCTGCTCGGGCCGCTGGCCGAGGCCGGGATCAGCGTCTTCACCGTCTCGACGTACCTGACCGACTGGATCCTGGTGCCGATCGGCAAGGCCGAGGCGGCCGCCGAGGAGTGGCGACGACGAGGGCACAGTGTTGTCATCGCCCCCGTCGTCCGTCCGTCGAAGCACTGATCAGGAAGAACTACCGTGTCCGTCACCCACCCCGCCGGCTTCACCGCCGCTGCCGTCGCCGCAGGGCTGAAATCCTCGGGCGCGAAGGACCTCGCCCTCGTCGTGAACCAGGGGCCGCGTTTCGACTCGGCCACGGTCTTCACTGCCAACCGCTGCAAGGCCAACCCCGTGCTGTGGAGCCAGGAAGTGGTCAAGGACGGTGTCGTCAAAGCGGTGGTCCTGAACTCCGGCGGTGCCAACTGCTACACGGGCGCCGAAGGTTTCCGGACCACCCACGCGGTCGCCGAGCAGGTCGCCAGCGGGCTCGGGATCGGGGCGATCGACGTGGTGGTCTGCTCGACCGGTCTGATCGGTCTGGTCAACCCGCGGCAGAACCTGCTCGACGGCGTCGACGCAGCGGTGGCCGCCCTCGGAGCCCACGGCGAGGACGCAGCCCGCGCCATCATGACGACCGACACCGTGCCCAAGCAGGTCGTCGTCGAGGGCGCCGGCTGGAGCGTCGCCGGGATGGCGAAAGGCGCGGGCATGCTGGCGCCGGCGCTGGCGACGATGCTGGTCGTGATCACCACCGACGCGATCGTCCCGGCTGCCGAGCTGGACGCTGCTCTGCGTGCTGTTACCCGGGTCAGCTTCGACCGGCTCGACTCCGACGGCTGCATGTCCACCAACGACACCGTGACCGTGATGGCGAGTGGTGCCAGCGGCATCACGCCGACTCCGGCCGACTTCACCGTCGCCCTGACCCAGGCGTGCACCCAGCTGGCGATGCAGCTGCTCAAGGACGCCGAGGGGGCCGAACACGAGATCGCCATCACCGTTCTCGGGGCAGCCAGCGAGGACGACGCGGTCGAGGTCGCGCGCAGCGTGGCGCGGAGCAACCTGTTCAAGGCGGCGGTCTTCGGCAAGGACCCGAACTGGGGCCGGGTGCTGGCCAGTGTCGGCACGACGGCTGCGGCCTTCGACCCCGGCGACCTCGACGTGGCGATCAACGGGGTCTGGGTGTGCCGGGAGTCCACTCCGGCGGAGGACCCGTCCGGGGTCGACCTCGCCGGGCGCGAGGTCAGCGTCACCATCGATCTCAAGTCGGGGACGGAACGGGCCACCGTCTGGACCAACGACCTGACACACGCCTACGTTCACGAGAACAGCGCGTACAGCTCATGACGAACGAGGACGAGATGCGACCGGCGGTAGAACCCGCGAAGGCAGCCACCCTGGCAGCTGCCCTGCCCTGGCTGAAGACCTACCACGGCAAGATCGTGGTCGTGAAGTACGGCGGCAACGCCATGGTCGACGACGAGCTCAAGACGGCCTTCGCCGAGGACATCGTCTTCCTGCGGATGGCCGGATTCAAGCCGGTCGTCGTGCACGGCGGCGGCCCGCAGATCTCGCACATGCTCGACCGCCTCGGCATCAAGAGCGAGTTCAAGGGCGGTCTCCGGGTGACCACCGACGAAGCGATGAACGTGGTCCGGATGGTCCTGGTCGGCCAGGTCCAGCGAGAGCTGGTCGGCCTGATCAACCAGCACGGGCCCCTGGCTGTCGGGCTCTCCGGCGAGGACGGTGGCCTGTTCACCGCCAAGCGGACGAACCTGATCATCGACGGCGAGGAGATCGACCTCGGTCTGGTCGGCGAGGTCGCCTCGGTACGGCCCGAAGCAGTCCTGGACGTGATCGAGGCCGGCCGGATCCCGGTGATCTCCTCGGTGGCTCCGGATCCCGAGGGAGCTGTGCACAACGTCAACGCGGACACCGCTGCCGCCGCGCTCGCCGTCGCGCTCAAGGCCGAGAAGCTGCTGGTGCTGACCGACGTCGAGGGCCTCTACCGGGACTGGCCGAACAGCGACGACGTGATCGGCGAGATCAGCCCGGAGTCCCTGGCCGAGCTGATGCCGAGCCTGTCCAGCGGCATGGTGCCGAAAATGGCTGCCTGCCTGGCGGCCTTGAACGGGGGCGTCCCGCGAGCCACGGTGGTCGACGGGCGCGAGCCCCACGCCGTGCTGCTGGAGATCTTCACCGACGAGGGCGTCGGCACCCAGGTACTGCCCGGCGTACAGACCAAGATCCGGAAGGCCAAGGCAACCTCATGAGCACCTTGAAGGCGCGGTACGCCGGCGCACTGATGAACACGTTCGGCCCCCCGAAGCTCGCGCTGGTCCGCGGCGCCGGTGCGCACGTCTGGGACGAGGACGGCAACGAGTACGTCGACCTGCTCGGCGGTATCGCCGTGAACGCGCTCGGCCACGGCCACCCGGTGCTGGTCGCCGCTGTCACCGAGCAGCTCCAGACGCTCGGTCACGTGTCCAACTTCTTCACCTCGCCTCCCCAGGTCGAGCTCGCCGAGAAGCTGCTCGAACTCGTCGGGGCCGACGGCCGGGTGTTCTTCACGAACTCCGGCACCGAGGCCAACGAGGCTGCGTTCAAGATCACCCGTCGTACGGGGCGCACACACCTGGTCGCAGCCGAGGGCGCGTTCCACGGCCGGACCATGGGCGCGCTCGCACTGACGGCCAAGGCTGCCTACCGGGAGCCGTTCGAGCCGCTGCCCGGCAACGTCACCTTCGTCCGGTACGGCGATGCCGATGCCCTGGCAGCAGCCGTCACCGATCAGACCGCCGCAGTGATCCTCGAACCGCTGCAGGGCGAGGCCGGCGTGATGGTTCCGCCTCCTGGTTACCTCGAGGCAGCCCGGAGTATCACCCGGGAGCGCGGCGCGCTGCTCTGGCTCGACGAGATTCAGACCGGGATGGGCAGGACCGGGCGCTGGTTCGCTGCTGCGGACCAGGTCGGGCCCGATCTGGTGACGGTCGCCAAGGGCCTGGCCGGCGGGTTCCCGATCGGCGCGTGCATCGCGCTCGGCGAGGCGGCCAACCTGCTCGAGCCGGGCAACCACGGCACCACCTTCGGAGGCAACCCGGTCGCCTGTGCTGCTGCGCTCGCGGTGATCGGCGTGATCGAGCAGGACGACCTGCTCGAGCGCACGACGGTGCTCGGTCAGAAGCTGCGCGACGGCCTGGCCGTGGATCCGCGGGTCCTCGAGGTCCGTGGCGAGGGCCTGTTGATCGGGCTCACCCTGACCGAACCGATCAGCGCCGAGGTGACTGCTGCCGCGCTCGATGCCGGTTTCATCGTGAACAACGCGACTCCGGAGCAGATCCGGCTCGCGCCGCCACTGGTGCTGACCGACGCCGATGCGGAGGCTTTTCTCTCCGCGTGGCCGTCGATCCTCGACACCGCGTTCGGGGGAGCCCGATGACATCGCCGTCCCCGGTCCGGCACTTCCTGCGTGACGACGACCTGACTCCGGCCGAGCAGTCCGAGGTGCTCGACCTCGCTGCGGCTCTCAAGGCGGACCCGTATGCCTCGAAGCCGCTTGCCGGTCCGCAGACCGTCGCGATCATCTTCGACAAGCCGACCTTGCGCACCCAGGCGTCCTTCGTCGCCGGGATCGCCGAGCTCGGTGGCAACCCGATGGTGGTCGACGGCACCTTGGCTCAGATCGGGACCCGGGAATCGATCGCGGACGTCGCCCGGGTGCTGGGTCGTCAGGCAAGCCTGATCGTGTGGCGCACGTACGACCAGAGCCGGATCGACGAGATGGCGGCTCATGCGGGCGTCCCCGTGGTCAATGCGCTGACCGACCAGTTCCACCCGTGCCAGACCCTCGCCGACCTGCTCACCATCCGGGAGCACAAGGGCGCTACCGCTGGGTTGACGATGACGTTCCTCGGCGACTCCGCCTGCAACATGGGGCACTCCTACCTGATCTCCGGCGCGCTGGCCGGGATGCACGTCCGGGTCAGCGGACCGGAAGGTTTCGGGCCCGACCCGGCGCTCCTCGCCCGGGCCCAGGAGATCGCGGCCGGCACCGGCGGGTCAGCAGCCTTCGTGGCCGACCCGAAAGCGGCGGCCGAGGGCGCCGACGTCCTGATCACCGATACCTGGGTATCGATGGGCAAGGAGTCCGAAGCGATCGACCGGGCCGAGGTGTTCCGGCCCTGGCAGCTCAACGAGCACGCGGTGGCACTCGGTGCCCCCGGTGCGATCGTGCTGCACTGCCTGCCGGCGTACCGCGGCAAGGAGATCACCGCGGAGGTCCTCGACGGTCCGCAGAGCGTGATCTGGGACGAGGCGGAGAACAGGCGGCACGCCCAGAAGGCGATCATGTCGTATCTCCTCCGGCCGTCGAGCTTGTCGAGACGCGGTGAGTGAGATGCAGTCCCAGCACATCCCGCTGACCAAGAGCGCCCGGCAGCAACGCATCATCGAGCTGCTCGCCACCACGGAGGTGCGTTCGCAGACCGAGCTGGCCGATCTGCTCGCCGATGCCGGCGTGATCGTGACCCAGGCGACACTGTCGCGCGACCTGGTCGAGCTCGATGCGGTGAAGGTGCGGGTCGGCTCCGGCACGCTCGTCTACGCGGTGCCGTCCGAGGGCGGCGACCGGACTCCCGTCGTCGGTCGGGAGTCGGCGGCGTCCGAGGCTCGGCTGGCACGGCTCTGTGCCGAGCTCCTGGTCTCGGCGGACGCGTCCGCCAACCTGGTCGTCCTCCGTACGCCGCCCGGCGCAGCGAATTTCCTGGCCTCGGCCCTGGACAAGGCCGAGCTGGGGTCCGTTCTCGGCACGATCGCGGGGGACGACACCGTGCTGGTGATCTCCCGTGACCCGGTCGGCGGGGACGCCCTCGCACAACGACTTCTCGCGCTCGCCAACGGTGAGCACCCCGAACCGAGCACCCGAGGACTGCAGTGAGCGACGCGAGCACGACGAACGAGGGCAAGCTCTGGGGCGGGCGGTTCGCGGGTGGTCCGAGCCCGGAGCTCGAGGCGCTCTCGCGGAGCACCCACTTCGACTGGCGGCTGACGCCGTACGACCTCGCCGGCTCGCAGGCGCACGCACGCGGGCTGCACACCGCCGGGCTGATCAGCGATACCGACCTCGCCGAGCTCCAGCGCGGGCTGTCGGCGCTGGGGGAGCGGTTCGCCTCCGGGAGCCTGCTGCCCGACCCCGCCGACGAGGACGTCCACGGCGCCCTCGAGCGGTTGCTGCTGCTCGAGATCGGCGCGGACATCGGCGGCAAGCTGCGCGCCGGTCGGAGCCGCAACGACCAGGTCGCGACGCTGTTCAAGGTCTTCCTGCGCGACCACGCCCGGATCATCGCCGGTCAGGTGCTCACCCTGGTCGGTGCGCTCGCCGATCAGGCCGAGGCGCATCACGGCGCGATCATGCCCGGACGGACCCACCTCCAGCACGCGCAGCCTGTCCTGCTCTCCCACCACCTGCTGGCGCACGCGTGGCCGCTGCTGCGCGACGTCGACCGGCTCGCCGACTGGGATGCCCGGGTGGCGGGGGACTCGCCGTACGGTGCCGGCGCGCTCGCCGGCTCGAGCCTGGGTCTGGACCCGGTCCAGGTGGCCGTGGACCTGGGCTTCACCGGGTCGACGGCGAACTCGATCGACGGCACCGCGGCACGGGACTTCGTCGCGGAGTTCGCGTTCGTGACCGCGATGATCGGGGTCGACGTGAGCCGGATCGCCGAAGAGGTGATCCTGTGGGCGACCCGGGAGTTCGACTTCGTGGCTCTCGACGACGGTTACTCGACCGGGTCGAGCATCATGCCGCAGAAGAAGAACCCGGACATCTCCGAGCTGGCGCGTGGGAAGGCGGGGCGCCTGATCGGGAACCTCGCCGGGCTGCTGGCCACCTTGAAGGCGTTGCCGCTGGCGTACAACCGGGACCTCCAGGAGGACAAGGAACCGGTCTTCGACGCGGTCGACACCCTCGAGGTGCTGTTGCCTGCCTTCGCCGGACAGATCGCGACGCTGAGGTTCAACACCGAGCGGATGGCCGAGCTGGCACCGCAGGGCTTCTCGCTCGCCACGGACATCGCCGAGTGGCTGGTCCGCGAGGGCGTTCCGTTCCGGGTCGCTCACGAGGTCGCCGGTGCCTGCGTACGCCGTTGCGAGGAGCTCGGTATCGAGCTCCACCAGCTCACCGACGAGCAGTTCGCCGAGATCGACCCGCGGTTGACCACGGAGGTCCGCACCGTGCTCACGGCCGAGGGCTCGGTGTCCTCCAGGACGGGACGCGGAGGCACGGCGCCGGTCCGGGTCGCCGAGCAGCTCGTCGAGCTCCAGGACCGGATCGCCTCAGCGCGTTC
>JAOPXD010000031.1 GCA_025965315.1 Marmoricola sp. | reverse complement strand
TCACCTCGATGTGGCCCGTGGCCTCACGCTTCTCCTTGCACTTCACGCAGTAAAACTCGCCGCTCCAGCTCTCCGCCATGACGGCCTCCTTGATCCATGTAGCTCTGGTCGTCGCGGCGGGAGTCCTCGGGGAAGACCCGCCGGGGTCCGTTCAGGACCGATTCGACCCTAGACCACGAACCCCCAGGATCGGTGCACCGGGGGCGCCCGGGTTCGGGCGTGTTTCCGCGTGCCTCCCGAGGGGGAGGTGCTCCTCGAGGACCCGCGCGGGCGGTAATCTCCGGCCCATGCCTGATGCCGCAGCCGCCCTGACCGACCTCCGCCTCGAACGTCCGGCTCCCGGCGTGGTCCGCCTGGTCCTCGACAATCCCGCCCAGCGCAACGCGATGTCGGACGGCATGACCGCGTCCTGGGTGCGGACGATCGACGAGCTGGTCGCCGACCGCGAGGTCCGGGTCGTGGTCGTCACCGGGGAGGGCAGCGCCTTCTGCTCCGGCGGGAACCCGGCCTGGATCGCCGGTGAGCCCGATGCCGAGGTCGACTACCTGCGGACCCGGATGATCGCGTTCTACCGCGCCTGGTTGAGCATCCGCCGCCTCGAGGTGCCCACGATCGCCGCGATCAACGGCCCCGCCGTCGGTGCCGGTCTGTGCCTCGCCCTCGCGTGCGACATCCGGTACGCCGCGGCCGACGCCCGGATGAGCGTGCCGTTCGTGAAGCTCGGCATGCACCCGGGCATGGGGGCGACGTACTCGCTCCCGAACGCGATCGGTGAGGCTGCAGCCCGCGAGCTGCTGCTGACCGGGCGCACCGTCGGCGCCACCGAGGCACGCGAGCTCGGACTCGTGACCAGGGTCTTCGAGCCGGACGTGTTCGCTGCCGAGGTCCTCACGATCGCCGAGGGGATCGCGGCGACGGCGCCGATCCCCAGCCGGTACACGAAGGTCGCGCTGCGCGACGGCGGTCACGCCGACTTCGAGACCGCCATCCAGTGGGAGGCGCTGGCCCAGCCGATCACGCTCGCGACGGCCGATCTCCAGGAAGGCGTCCGCGCGGCGCGGGAGAAGCGGACCGCTGAGTTCAAGGGCGTCTGAGACGCAGCCCGGGACGCAGCCCGGAACGCGCAGAGAAGCCCCCGACCGTCACCAGGTGCGTGTTCGCCTTCCCCTTGCTCACACTCTCCCGGCGATGGGCGGGGGCCTCTTCTGGGCGTCACGCTAGGCGAGCGCCCACACGCGGTCAACGTATGAATCGGACGGATTCTCCACTGCCTGTGGAAAACCCTGTGGATAACGTGTGGACATCCCCCCTTGTGCTGTGGATCACGTTCTAGCGAACAATGAGGCCCATGGACCACCCGTACGACGACGGCCCGGTGGCAGCGTTGCGCCGGATCGCCTTCCTGCTCGAACGCAGCAGGGCCGAGACCTACAAGGTCAAGGCGTTCCGCAGCGCCGCCGCCACGATCCTGCCGCTGGACCCCGAGGACGTCGGGGCCCGGGCCGCGAACGGCACCCTGCGCGAGCTCCCGGGGATCGGCTCGTCGACCTCGGAGGTGATCGAGGCGGCAGCTGCCGGCAGGCTTCCCGACCGGCTGGCCCGCCTCGAGCGGGAGGCCGGTGGCCCACTGGTCGAGGGTGGCACCAGCGTCCGCGCGGCCCTGCGCGGCGACCTGCACAGCCACAGCGACTGGTCCGACGGTGGCTCCCCGATCGAGGAGATGGCCTTCACCGCGATCGAGCTCGGCCACGAGTACCTGGTCCTGACCGACCACTCGCCGCGGCTCAAGGTGGCCAACGGACTCTCGGTGGCCCGGCTGACCCGGCAGCTGGCGATCGTCGAGGCGGTCAACGAGCACCTGGGCACGTCCAGCGGTGGCTTCCGGCTGCTCAAGGGGATCGAGGTCGACATCCTCGACGACGGCGCCCTCGACCAGACCGACGAGATGCTGGAGCAGCTCGACCTCCGGGTGGCCTCGGTGCACTCCAAGCTGGCGATGGACCGGGGCCCGATGACCCGGCGGATGGTGGCGGCCGTGCAGAACCCGTTCACCAACGTCCTGGGTCACTGCACCGGTCGGCTCGTCACCGGCAACCGCGGCAAGCGCGGTCAGTCCGAGTTCGACGCGAAGGAGGTGTTCGCGGCGTGCGTCGAGAACGACGTGGCCGTCGAGATCAACGCCCGGCCGGAACGTCGCGACCCGCCGACGAAGCTGCTGAGCATGGCGATCGACGCCGGGTGCCTGTTCTCGATCGACTCCGACGCGCACGCGCCGGGGCAGCTGGACTTCCAGGTCTACGGGTGCGCCCGCGCCGAGGAGCTCGGGCTGGATCCGGACCGGATCGTCAACACGTGGCCGGTGGACCGCCTGTTGTCGTGGGCCCGGGGGGAGGTCGCGGGTACCTTTTCGCCATGAGGCCTGAGGTCGAGGTCCGGCGCTCTGCTCGCCGTACGAGGACAGTGTCGGCATACCGCAAGGACGGCAAGGTGATCGTGATGATCCCTGCCCGGTTCACGCGCGCCGAGGAGACCGAGTGGGTGGACACCATGCTCGGCAAGCTCGAGCGGTCCGCGCAACGAGGTCGTCGTACCGATGAGCAGCTGGTCCGGCGCGCCCGCGAGATGAGCCGCGAGTACCTGCACGGCAAGGCGAAGCCGGCCTCGGTGCGCTGGGTCGACAACATGACCACCCGCTGGGGGTCGTGCACCACCGGCGAGGGAACCATCCGGCTCTCGGACCGGTTGCAGACGATGCCGGTCTGGGTCGTCGACTACGTGCTGCTGCACGAGCTCGCGCACCTGCTCGAGCCGACCCACAACCAGCGCTTCTGGCACTGGGTCGACAAGTACCCGAAGGCCGAGCGGGCCAAGGGGTACCTCGAGGGAGTGGCCTCGGCGGCCAGCCTCGACCTGGACCAGTGTGACTAGGACCCGGCCAGACGTTCGCGGGCCAGCCGGACCAGGTCGACCATGTCCGGCTCGTCGGTGGGCAGGTCGTCCACGTCGAACCAGCGGACCTCCAGCGACTCGTCGCTGACCACCGGCTCGCTGCTGGCACCGAGCCGGGCCAGGAACCGTACGTCGAGGTGACGCACCGTCCCGCGCGGGCTGCAGAAGTCGACGCTGTGCAGCGACAGGTGCACCGGCACCGGGTCGATCTCGAGGTCGGGCAGCCCGGACTCCTCGACCGCTTCGCGCAGGGCGGCCGCGGCCAGGGTGCCGTCCTCGGGCTCGAGGTGGCCGCCGAAGGCGAACCAGCGCCGGGCCTTGCCGTGCAGGTTGAGCAGGACGTGCGAGCCGTCCGCGTCCAGCACCAGCGCTCCGGCGGTCAGGTGGTCGGGAAAGTCCGCCTTCGCCAGGCCGTCCGGACCGCGGCGCAGGAGCTCGACGTACTCGATCCGCCACGCCTCCTGGTCGGGGTCGGGCGCGGTCCAGCGCTCGAGCACGCCCAGGGCGTCGGCGTGCAGGTCGGTCTCACGGCCGGTCATGCAGACGCGTCGCCGTCCAGCAGGTCGGCGATGGCCTGGTCGAACGCCTCGTCGGTCAGCGACTCGACCGAGCCGAGGTCCTCGCGGAAGCCGAGCGGGTCGTCGAGATCAGCCGGGGTCGGCAGCAGGTCCGGGTGTGCCCAGACCGCGTCCCGGGCCTCGTGCCCCTGGCGCGAGCGCAACGAGCCCCACAACGCAGACGCGTCCCGGAGTCGTCGTGGCCGCAGGTCGAGACCGACCAGCGCGGCGAAGGTCTCCTCGGCCGGACCACCGGCGGCGCGGCGGCGCCGGATCGCCTCCTGGAGCTTGGCCGCGGACGGCATCCGGTGGTCGGTGGCCTGGCCCACGACCTCGTCGACCCAGCCCTCCACCAGCGCGAGTGTGGTCTCGAGGCGGAGCAGGGCTGCCGTCTGCGAGGGCTGCTGCTTCGGCTCGAAGAGCCCGCCGTTGATGGCCTCGGCGATCGCCTCGGGGTTGGACGGGTCGAGGCCGCCGAGCGACTCCTCGATGCCGCTGATGTCGATCGTCACCCCGCGACCGAAGTCCTCGACGGCGGCGATCAGGTGCGCGCGCAGCCACGGCACGTGCGCGAACAGCCGCTGGTGGGCGGCTTCGCGCAGGGCCAGGTAGAGCAGGACGTCGTCCTCGGGGACGTCGAGGCCGGCGGCGAACGCCGCGACGTTGTGCGGGACCAGCGCGGCCTTGCCGGCCGGGCCGAGGGGGAGCCCGATGTCAGAAGCGGTCAGGACGTCGGCGGAGAGCTCGCCGAGTGCCTGGCCGACCTGGGAGCCGAACATCGCGCCGCCGGCCTGGCCGATCATGCCGATCAGCGGCCCCGCCATCGCGCGGGCCTCGTCGGGGATCGCGGTGCTCATCGCGCCGACGACGTGCTCGGCGACCGGCTCGACGAGCACCCTCCAGACGCCGGTGGTCTCCTCGATCCAGTCGGCGCGGCTCCAGGCCGCGGTGGTGGTGATGCCCGAGGGCAGCGAGGTCGTCTCGTCGAGCCAGTGGTCGGCGAGCCGGAGCGCGTCGGCGACGCGGGTCTGCGCCCTCTGGTCCTGGCTCGGGTCGGGTTCCTGGGCGGCCGTCTTGCGTGCGATGTCGGTGGCCAGCTGCCAGTTCACCGGGCCGTCGTACGGCTGCATCAGCGACTGCAGCTGGCCCATCAGGGCGCCGAGGTCGAGGTTGCTCAGATCGGGCATGCCGCCCTGACTGCCCAGCGACGCGAACATCGCCTCGAACGGGGTGCCCTGGAAGGGGTTCGGCACGTTGCCCTCGTCGGGGGTCTCCGGGGTTCCGCCGGGGCCGTTGCCGGCGTCATCGTTCATGCCTCCAAGTTACCCGGCTGCGCCAGCCGGCCCTAGAGTCTGGGATGTGACAACCGCTGCCACCCGATCCGGGAACGCCGTGAGGCTCGTCGACGTTCGGGATGCGCCGCTCGACGTGGCCGAGGTGACCGCTGCCGTGGCCGACCCGGCGGCCGGTGGCGTGAACGTGTTCATCGGTACCGTCCGCGACCACGACGAGGACCACGACGTGCTGCGGCTGGAGTACACGGCACATCCGTCTGCCCTCGAGCGGCTTGCCGAGGTCGCTGCCGAGGTCGCTGCGGAGTTCGACGTGATCGCCCTCGCTGCCGTGCACCGCACCGGCGTGCTGGAGATCGGTGACCTCGCCGTGGTCTCGGCGGCCTCGGCGGTGCACCGTGACGTCGCGTTCGCCGCATCGCGCGCCCTGATCGACCGGCTCAAGGAGCGGGTCCCGATCTGGAAGAACCAGGTCTTCGCCGACGGCACCGAGAACTGGGTCACCCCCAGCTGAGTCCGGGTCGAGACCCGGCGGCTCAGGCGCTCCGCTCGGCGTACTCGAGGGCGCTCTGCCGCCAGGTCTCGCACAGCTCGGTCACCATCCGCAGGCAGTCGTCGGTCAACGTCGTGTCCCTGCGGACGTTCGCCATCACGAGCTGGCGGTGCAGGAAGCCGTAGAGCGCGGACAGGTCGTAGCCGCCCTTGAACTGGTCGGCCCGCAGGCTGCTCTGCAGCTCGACGACGATGTCCTGGGCGTGGGTCAGGTGCAGGTGGGTCTCGTGGAGATCGCCCTGCTGCTGTGCCCGGAGGCCGAGGCGGACGTCGAGCACGAGGCGTTCGTAGAGCAGCACCAGCAGCCGGGCGGGGCTGGCGGTGGCCACTTCGGTGGACCCGGCATCGTTCATGGGATAACCATTGTCGGTTAATGTCCGATTTGGTAGGTTTTGGACCGAGAATCAGCCGGACGGTGCGCGAACCCGGGACCTTGGGCCCGAGAGCGGGTTGGGGCGTCAACTAGCCTCGGCGCATGTTGGTCCTGAGCCGCCGGGTCGGCGAGAGCATCGTGGTCGGTGACGACGTCACGCTGACCATCCTGGAGGTGCGCGGTGACGTCGTCCGGGTCGGCATCGACGCACCCAGGTCCGTGGAGGTCCACCGGTCCGAAGTGCTCGCGCAGGACCAGCCGGCGCGTCACGAGTAGCGCCGGAACGGGTCAGCGGGGGAGCAGCCGGGACGCCAGCAGCGCGGCCTGGGTACGACGCTGGACGCCGAGGGCGGCCAGGATCCGGGTGACGTGGTTCTTCACGGTCTTCTCGGCCAGGTAGAGCCGCAGCCCGATCTCGCGGTTGGTCAGGCCCTCGGCGAGCAGCTCAAGGATCCGGAGCTGCTGCTCGGTCAGGCCGGCGAGCTCCTCGGGACCGGTCGAGGTCTGCTCGATCCACTGGATCACCCGGCGGGCCATCGCGGGGTCGATCAGGGACTGCCCGCTCGCCACCGTGCGTACGGCGCTGAGCAGCGAATCGCCCTCGACCTCCTTGAGCAGGTAGCCGGCAGCTCCCGAGCGGATCGCGGCGACGACCGCCGCCTCGTCGTCGTAGCTGGTCAGGATCAGGCAGCGGACCGCAGGGGCGACCTCGCGCAGCCGCGAGCACAGCTCGATCCCGGAACCGTCCGGCAGCCGGGCGTCCAGGACGGCCACCTGCGGGGCCAGCCTCGGGATCTCCGCCCATGCCTCCGCGATCGTGCCGCAGTCGCCGACGACCTCGATGTCGCCCGCTGACTCGAGCAGGGCCCGTACGCCGCGGCGCACGATGTCGTGGTCGTCCAGCAGGAACACGTGTAGGGGTGGCGGGGTCATCATCGAGTTGTATCTCTCCGGGAAGGCGTTGTGACCGACAAATCGACCACAACGGAGTATTCGCGACAAACGGTATAGACCGCCTAGAGGAACAAAAGTATCAAATAGGGCGTAACCGGCGTGCTGATTCCGCGTTGAACACGATGCAAGCCGTTCGAGGGAACAACGCAGGGAGGAAGTCATGGAGCTCATCGAGGCCCAGCTGTCGGAGTTCACGCAGCGCAGCCGGTCGCTGGTCGTCAGGCACGCCGGCGCGGGTCTGACCCGTGCCCTGGAGCACGGCGAGCGCGTCCTGGTCCGCAGCGACGAGGAGTTCCGGACGGCCGTCGTCGTCGACATCGACGTCGAGGCCGACGGCACGACGTACCGGCTCGTCCTCGGCGGCCGGCTCGCTGCCGAGATGGCGCTGGACCGCCTGGTCGGCGAGACCGATGTCCCGCGCCACCGGGCAGACGTCCCTGCTGACCGGCTCTCGGTCGAGGACGTCGCCGACATGCTCGCCCGCTCCGGCGCGGCGCACCGCGTTCCCGTCCAGCGGCAGGTGGCACGGCGGCTGCTGGGGCGGTGACACAATGGGCAGGTGAGTGACCTGATCGACACCACCGAGATGTACCTCCGCACGATCTTCGAGCTCGTGGAGGAGGACATCGTGCCGCTGCGCGCGCGGATCGCCGAGCGGCTGCACCAGAGCGGCCCCACCGTGAGCCAGACCGTCGCCCGGATGGAGCGCGACGGCCTGCTGACCGTCGAGGGCGACCGCCACCTCGAGCTGACCCCCGCGGGCCTGGACGCTGCGACCCGGGTGATGCGCAAGCACCGCCTCGCCGAGCGGCTGCTGGTCGACGTGATCGGCCTGGACTGGGAGCTCGTGCACGCCGAGGCCTGCCGGTGGGAGCACGTGATGAGCGAGAGCGTCGAGCGCCGCCTCCTGGAGCTGCTCGACCACCCGACCGAGTCGCCGTACGGGAACCCGATCCCGGGGCTGGCCGAGCTCGGTCAGGACGCTGCCGAGGAGTTCATGTCCGGGGTGGTCCCGCTCAGCGAGTTCGCCGGCACCGAGACCCAGCGGGTCCAGGTACGCCGCATCTCCGAGGAGATGCAGAAGGACGAGCCGTTGATGTCGGTGCTCCGTCGGATCGGTGCCCTGCCCGGTGAGGCGGTCGCCGTGGTGGCCACGCCCGAGGGCGTGCTGATCGGTAGCGGTGGTGAGTCCGCAGAGATCATCGACGAAGCGGCTCAGCACATCTTCGTCGACCGGCTCTGACCACGCCCGCAGACCGGAGTCAGCTGCCGTAGCGCAGCTGCGACCGGGCGCGCGCCTTGGCGGCTTCCTCGGCACGGTCCTTCGGCGGGGCGTTGGTGGTCAGGTGACCGAGCAGGTGGCGCGTCGCTGCGGCGATCTCCAGGACGGCCTCGTCGAAAGCGGCCTGGTTCGCCGCGGACGGCTTGGTGGCACCACTGACCTTGCGGACGAACTGCAGCGCGGCAGCGTGCACCTCGTCGTGGGTCGCCGGCGGCTCGAAGTTGTGGAGGGTTCGGATGTTGCGGCACATGCCTGCGACGATATCCGCCCCCGGTTCGTCGGGGATGTGTGAGCATGTCGCGGTGCCCCCGTCGTTGAAGAGCCGGTCGATCAAGAACCTCGGATGGGGCCTGCCCGAGCTCGGGATCGCGATGGGGCTGGTCGCGCTGGTGTGGGGGCTGCTCGTCCCGAGCCCCGGCGGCATCGCCTTCGGTGTGATCGGCACCGTGGTCGGCGTGGTGGCACGGGTACGCCGCCGACGTCACCCGGTCGTGCTCGGCTCCGAGGCTCCTGCGTCCGTCCCGCTGCTCGCGGCTCTGGCCGCCGCGCCGAAGTCCCCGGGCGACGCGTGGCCGCAGGTACAGCTGACCCGGCCCCGGTCGCAGCTGCGCTGGTTGGCGCTGCGGATCGCGGTTCCGCTCGGGGTCGTCGTCACCGCGATGGTCGTCGGCGGGCTGGTGGCGCACAACTCCGCGATGGTCACGGGCAGCCTGATCGCCATCGTCGTGATCGCGGTGATCCTGGGGATCGAGATCGGCCTGGTCGTGCTGATGCAGCGTCGGGCCGCGGAGGACCGGATCTCGCGCGCTCCGGTCGGCACGTTGTACGCCGCGCCGGGCTGGCTCCAGGAGATCGCCGGGAGTGCGGGGACCTCGTCGGTGCGCGTCCGCGGGGTGCTCGAGCTGACCAGCCAGGGACTGCGACTGGGACCGCCGGAGCCGAACCGTCGTGGCGTGGTCGTGACCGACGAGGTCGCCCT
Organism: Marmoricola sp.; assembly: GCA_025965315.1. Taxonomy (GTDB): domain Bacteria; phylum Actinomycetota; class Actinomycetes; order Propionibacteriales; family Nocardioidaceae; genus Marmoricola. Next base: position 11,561 of record JAOPXD010000031.1, on the reverse strand, counting down.
GGACTGGACCCAGCTCACCTCGGTGGTTGCCGCGCCCGGGCGGAACGCGGCGTACGAGCTCCGGGTCACGACCCTTTCGGGGACGTCGCTGACCTGGACCGCGTTCCAACCGACGCGCCTGTTCGACGTGCTCGTCGGGCTCGAACGCCAGCCCTGAGGCCTCAGCGGCGCGGTGCCGCGCGGACGAACTCCTGCACCGACGCCAGGGTGTAGCTGCCGTGGTCCGTGCCGACGCCCTGAGCCACCTGGGCGGCGCTCGCGCAGCCGAGCTCGGCAGCAGCGCGCAGGTCCAGGCCCAGCCAGGTACCGCGCAGGAAGCCGGCGGAGAAGGCATCGCCGCACCCGGTGGTGTCGACGGGCTCGATGGCAAAGGCGGGCACCTCGAGAACCTCGGTCGCGGTCACGACGAGCGCGCCCCGGGCGCCCTGGGTCACCGCGACGCACCCGGCCCCGGCCGCGACCAGCGCCCGGGCGCCGTCGGCGAGCGATCCGGCGCCGGTGAACCCGAGGACCTGTTCGTCGTTCGGCAGCAGGTAGTCGGTGTACGGCAGGCAGTCGACGATCCAGGCGAGCAGGTCCGGGTCGCCTGGAGCCAGCACGTCCACCGACGTGGTGCAGCCCAGCTCCTTCGCGGCGGCGAGCAACCGGCCGGCGGCTTCGCCGCCGAGGAACTCCGGACCGCCGAGGTGGACGTGGCTCAGGCCGGGCACCGAACCGAGGTCGACGTGGTCCAGGGTCAGCGCACCGTTCGCCCCGATGCAGTGCCAGGCCGGACGGTCCCCGTTGGGACGCACCGGGATCACGCTCGCCGAGGTCTGGACGTCCGGCAACCGGACCACCCGGCTGGTGTCGATGCCCTCGCGTCCGAGCAGTGCGAGCAGGGTGTCGCCGATCGGGTCCTCGCCGATCGCGCCGATGCTGTGCACGTCCGCGCCGAGCCGGCTCAGCACGAGTCCGGTACCGCCGGCAGTTCCCGCGGCCGACAGCCGGATGGTGTCGACCAGCGCGCCGTCGGACCCGTCGGGGATCGACTCGACCCGCAACGCGTGCGTGTCGAGGACGTGGACGCCGACCACGGCGATCGTCTGCTGGTCGCTCATCGCGGGATCTCCTGGGTGCTGCCGTAGTCGCGGGCGATCGCGGCCTCGATCACCGCCAGCTGCTGGGCCTCGTCGAGCTCGCGTACCGGACCGAGCGCGGAGGCGTCCAGGTACAGCCGGCAGCACCACTCCAGGAGCAGCGCGTTCTCGACGGCCTTGGCCAGCGTGGAGCCGTGGCTGACGGTGCCGTGGTTGGCCATCAGCGCAGCGGCCCGGTCGCGCAGCGCCTCGAGGACGTGCGTCGCCAGTGCAGGGGTTCCGAACGTCGCGTACGGCGCCACCCGGATCGTGCCGCCGAGCAGGAGCTGCTGGTAGTGCAGCACCGGTACGTCGTCGCGGACGCAGGCGATCGCGGTCGCGCTCGGTGCGTGCGTGTGCACCACCGCACCCGCGCCGTACTCGCGGATCACGGCGAGGTGCAGGTCGAGCTCGGAGGTCGGCGCGAGGTCGCCGAGGACCACCGCACCGGCGAGGTCCACGATCGTGACGTCCTCGGGCTTGCAGCCGGCCAGCACGACGCCGGTCGCGGTGACGGCCACGTGCCCGGTGCCGGGGTCGACGGCGCTGACGTTGCCCGCCGTCCCGATCAGCAGGCCCTCGGCCGCGAGTCGTCGGGCGGCGGCAGCGACCTCGTGGCGCGCTGCCGTGCTGTCACCGGGCATGGCGGGAAGGTAGCACCCGGATCCCGCCTGAGTAGGCTGCAACGGATTCCTCTCTCGAACGTCAAGCTCAGGAGTACGCCGTGGCAGCAGCACGTGATTTCGACATCGTGGTCTTCGGAGCGACCGGTTTCACCGGCGAGCTGACCGCCGAGTACCTGGCCGCGAACGCCCCGACCGACTGCCGCTGGGCGCTCGCCGGCCGGAGCACCGCGAAGCTCGAGGCGGTCCGGGCCAAGCTGGCGGCGATCAACCCGGCGTGTGCGGACCTGACCCTGCTGCACGCCGACGTGTCCGACCCGGCGTCGATCGCGGCGGTCGCCGAGTCGACCAAGGTCGTCATCACCACCGTCGGTCCGTACCTCCAGTTCGGCGAGCCGCTGGTCGCCGCCTGCGCCGCTGCCGGGACCGACTACGTCGACCTGACCGGCGAGCCCGAGTTCGTCGACCTGATGTACGTCGCGCACCAGGACACCGCGCTGGCCAGCGGTGCCCGGATCGTGCACGCCTGCGGGTTCGACTCGATCCCGCACGACCTCGGCGCCTACTTCACCGTCGGCAAGCTGCCCGCGGGCGAGGCGGTCACGGTTCGCGGCGTGGTCCGCAGCGGCGCCCAGTTCTCCGGCGGCACGTTCCACTCCGCGATGGGCGCGATGTCGCGCCAGGGGCAGGCCAAGAAGGCGCTCTCGGCGCGCCGCAGGAAGGAGGGCCGGCCCGAAGGACGCAAGGTCCGCTGGGAGCAGGGCAGGCCGGGGCGCGACTCCGTGCTCGGCTACTACCTGATGCCGATGCCGACGATCGACCCGTTGGTCGTGACCCGCTCGGCCGCGGCGCTGCCGGCGTACGGCCCGGACTTCACCTACAGCCACTTCGCCGGCGTCAAGACGCTGCGCTACGCGATCGGCGGTTCGCTCGCGGTCGGGTCGATGGTGGTCGCTGCGAACATCCCGCCGCTGCGCAACGCGCTCAAGAAGCGGATCAAGCAGGGTGACGGCCCGTCGGAGTCACGACGCGCCAAGTCCTGGTTCACCGTCGACTTCGTCGGCGAGTCCGGCGGTACGACGGTGCACACCCGCGTCTCCGGTGGCGACCCCGGCTACACCGAGACCTCGAAGATGCTTGCCGAGTCGGCGCTGTCGCTGGCCTTCGACGACAACCCGCCGACCGCCGGTCAGGTCACCCCGGCCACGGCGATGGGCGAGCACCTGCTGGCCCGGTTGCAGAAGGCCGGGATCAGCTTCGACGTCCTCTGATCGCCCGAGGACCGCAACTCACTCGTCGACGGGTTCGGCGAACGCCGAGGCCAGCGCGACCGTGATGAACAGCAGGAACGTCAGCACGTGCACGCCGGTGCACCACAGGCAGATCGCGTCGACCCCGAAGACCTCGGCCCAGATCAGGTAGAGCACCGAGATCAGCCCGACGATGCAGCCGCCGAGCCGGGCCCGGCTGATCAGCTCGTTGCCCGAGCGCCACATCACCGGCAGGCAGAGCACGGTCATCCCGAGGAAGAACGCGAGCCCCAGGTCGGCCACCGGGATCACCCCGAAGATCTTCGAGTAGCTGCTCGTGGTGACCTTCAGGCAGTTGACCTTCCCGGTGTCCGAGCACACCAGCGACGTCGAGGACGTGTAGTGCTCGTAGGTCAGGTACGCCGCGACGCAGATGCCCAGGAACGTGATCGTCAGCGAGACCGGGGCCGCCCACCGCGGGGCGCGCAGCACGACGTCAGCCCAGCTCGGCTGCAGCGGCGCCCGCGGACACCCCGGACGACGAGCACACGGTCGCCGGCTGGCCGTTGGTCAGCTTGCAGAGAGCCGCTGTGTACAGGTTCGCGGTCCCGATGATGCCCTTCGCCGCTGCACTGGACGGGTCCGAGAGCGCCGCGCCGATCTGGGCGTGGGTCATACCGGCCAGCGTTGCCGGGTCGTAGGAAGCACCCGAGCCGATGAACAGGCCGCCGAGGTCGATGAACGGGATCGAGCCGCCGTTGTCGTACTTGGTCACCAGGGCGTTGTCGGCCGTCGTCAGGGTGTCCACGGTCTTGGTCCTGGTCCGGTTCTGCTGCTCGTAGCCTGTGAACGAGAAGTACTGGCTCGTGTAGGTGGCTCCGTGGAAGGTGAGCGTGTTCGTGTTCTTGTCGAGATCGGTGGCCGACGACGCCGTCTTGCCCAGGTTCGTGAACGTCCCGAACCGGGACAGCGCGACGGCCAGGCCCCAGCGCTCCGCGGCGCAGTAGGGGCAGTACTCGGATCCGACGTACAGGATCCGCGGCTTGCCGTCGGCCGTCATCGCCGAACCGCCGGAGACCGCCTTCGGCCCGTTCGAGGCTGAACCGACACCGACGGAGTCGAAGACGCTCGCGGGAACGCTCTTGATCTCGGAGGCGAGCGTCGAGGAGATCAGGCCGCTGGTCTCCGACGGGTCGGCCTTCGCGGCCGGGCTGGACGAGATCGACTTCGCGACGATCAGGCCGAGCACGATCACGATCACCGCGGTCACGGTGCCGATCGTCAGGGTCAGGGTGCGCTGCTTGCGGGCCTGGGCGTCGCGGATCGCGTCCGCGCGCTCCTTCCGGCTCCTGCCGTCGTCCGGGCCGTTGCCTGCCACGATGGATCCCCTCGGGTTCTCGGTGTCGTACGTCGTTGCCCACGATACGGAGGGGGCGGGAGCCCGCGGGCCCCGGTGCCGTTCTGCTGACCGCTGTACCGCGGTGAGCAGAACGCCTTCTCCGGGCGTCCCGGACCGCGCACGCTGGCTGGATGAGCAACGAACCGACCCCGCGCCTCTTCGACCACCATGCCCGCCGGGCTCTCTACGACCAACGGATCCTGGTCCTCGACGGGCCTCTCGACGATGACAACGGAACCCTGCTCGCCACCGGGCTGATGACGCTGGCGATCGAGGACGGCGTCCGGGACATCTCGGTATGGATCCACTCGCCGGGCGGCTCCGTCCCGGCGATGCTGGCCATCCGGGACACGATGCGGCTGGTGCCGTGCGACGTCTCCACCCTCGTCCTCGGGATGGCCTGCAGCGCCGGTCAGTTCCTGCTCTCGGCCGGGACGCCGGGCAAGCGGCGCGCGATGCCGCACGCGCGGGTGCTGATGCACCAGGGCTCTGCCGGTATCGGCGGGGTCGCGGTGGATGTCGAGCTGCAGGCCGACGACCTGCGGCAGACCCGGGACACCGTGCTCGGGCTGATCGCCGCCGACACCGGGCAACCCGTCGAGACGGTGTTCGCCGACTCGCTGCACGACCGGTGGTTCAGCGCCGCCCAGGCACTGGAGTACGGGTTCATCGACCGGATCGTGGAGTCGTTCGACGACGTCGTCCCCGCCGTACGCCGGCACGTCGGTCTCGGTGTCGTGGCGGGTGCCCGATGAGCACCAAGGCATCCAACAACTACGTGATCCCCAGCGTGATCACCAGGAACCCGCGCGGTGAGCGGGTGCTGGACGTGTACTCGCACCTGCTGTCCGAGCGGATCGTCTACCTCGGCACCGCCATCGACGCCGGGGTGGCGAACGCACTGGTGGCGCAGCTGCTGCACCTCGAGGCGGACAACCCGGAGAGCGACATCCAGCTCTACGTCAACTGCGAAGGCGGTGATCCGAGCGCGATGCTGGCCGTCTACGACACGATGCGGTACATCCGCCCGGACGTCGCCACCATCTGCGTCGGGCAGGCTGTCGCGGTGGGCGCGGTGCTGCTGGCCGCGGGCGCGGCGGGCAAGCGATCCGGGCTTCCGCACACCCGAGTGGTCCTGCACCAGCCGGCCGCACAGGGCCGGGGCGCGATCCCCGACCTGATCATCCAGGCCGACGAGCTGGTCCGGGTCCGCTCGGACATGGAGCAGATCCTTGCCGCGCACACCGGTCAGTCCGTGGAGACGCTACGTGCGGACACCGACCACGACCGGGTGTTCGCCGCGGTCTCGGCGCGGGACTACGGCCTGATCGACACGGTGCTGGATCCCCGGGCTCAGGCAGCGAGCGCGAGGACCTGAGCGGAGCTGTCCGGCTGCGGACCGACCTGCTGTGCACCGACCTGCTGTGCACCGAACTGCTGTGCACCGAACTGCTGTGCACCGAACTTCCGGGAGACCGCCAGGGTCAGCTCGGCGAGCCCCTCGTCGAGCGCGCCGGCCACCGCCGAGATCATCTCGCTCGACGGGTCCTTGGTGCCGCGCTCGATCTCGGAGAGGTACTGCAGCGAGATCCCGGCACGGCTGGCGGTCTCGTGCAGCGTCTCGCCCCGCGCCAGGCGCAGCTCGCGCAGGTGTGATCCGAGGGCATCGCGCCAGAGCGGCGCCGTACTGACCGGGCGAAGGTGTCGGGTCTCCATGGTTCGAGCCTAGGCATGCTCCGGCCCGGTGGCTCCGTGGTTCTGCTCAGGGCAGAACCAAGGAGCCTCCGTTCGTCAGCGTGGCCGGCCCCACCGCTGGGGCGCGCTGCCGTTGCAGGTGTAGCCCTGCAGCTTGGTACCAGTGGCTCTGCTCCCCTTCGGGTCATCGATGCAGAGCTTCGTCCGGGGGTTGTAGAGGCGGCCGTTCTTGATCGAGGTGAACACCTGGATCGAGGACCCGGAGCACTGCTGCAGCCGGACGGCCGACCCCTTCTTCGGCTGTGCCATCGTCAGGCAGTGGCCTCCTACCCGCAGGGTGTTGCCCACGTGCGTGATCAGCTGTCCGGCCGAGACGGTGCAGGGTGCGAGCTCCAGGGCCGTGCCCTGGCGGGTGGAGTCCTTCGGGTCGCTCATGCAGAACTGGCCGGCCGGGCCGATCCCGGAGCTGAGCTCGCCACGGGCGGCCAGCAGCGGCCCCGGGTCCCACTGCTCGCTCGCCGAGACGCCGCAGCGGCTGACGACCAGGCGGGCACCCGGCTGGGTCGACCCCTTCCTGATGTTCAGGCACAGCTTCGAGCGTGGGTTCACCAGCCGGTTCGAGGAGTCGGGCACGAACTGCTGCGCGGCGGACTTGTTGCAGGTGTAGAGCTGCACCGGTGTCCCCGGCTTCCTCGACCCCTTCGGGATGTCGAGGCAGTAGGTGCCGTCGCCGCCGTTGGTCAGCTGGAGCCCTCCGGACGGGGTCCGGCGGAACTTCTGAGCCTCGCTGCCGTCGCACGGCTCGTTCACGATCGCCGTCCCGTTGACGCGGAGCCGTCGGTAGTCGGTGACGCAGCCCAGCGGGCTGGCGAGCTGCCCGGACGGACCTGCGGTGTTGACCTTGAACGTGATCAGGTGCGGACCCTTCCCGTCGTTGACGGTGACCGAGTAGTGGTCGGTGAAAGGCTCCGCGGTGAGGGGCTTGGCCACCACCGTGATGGTGAGGTCGTCGCCCGGCTCGACGTGCTGCCCCTCGTCGATCGGGGACGCCACGAGGAACGGCGACGACGGCACGGCGGCCTTGTTGATCGTCATGGTCGACGTACCGGTGTTGGTCAGGGTGAAGGTCCGGGTGCTGGTCGTGCCGGGCGGGACGTAGCGGAAGTCGATCGAGGTCGGCGCGTAGGTGAGCCGGGGTGCGCCGGTGAACCCGGTGCCGCTGAGCGGGATGGTCGCCACGTTGTGGGTGGCGGCGTCGGTGGTGACCTGGAGCTGTCCGGTGCTGGCCGTCGCTGCGGACGGCGAGTACCGGGCGGTGAGCGTGACCGAACCGAGCGCCGGCAGGACGTAGGGCAGCGACAGGGACGACGTGAGGCTGAACGGCTTGGCCAGCGGGCTGACCGAGGTGATCGTCTCCGCTGTGGTGCCGGTGTTCTGGATGGTCACGCCGAGCTGCTTTCCCTGCCCGAGCGCGATGTTGCCGAACGCGAGCGAGGTCGGGGTGGCGATGACTCCTTCCTGGGTCCCCGTACCGCTCAGGCTGAACGGGAAGGTGATCGACCCGGCTGCGGTCGTCGCCGTGACCGACAACGTGCCGGACGAGGTACCGGGGGTCTGCGCGTTGAACGTGACCGGAACGGTGACGGTGGCGCCCTCGTCCAGAGCCGTCCCGGTGGCCGGGCTGGGCGTGCCGGCGGTGAAGGTCGAGCCCGGTGATGCCGTGATGCCGGTGATGGTGGCGTCGTCGTTGGCCGTCAGCGTCACCGTGCCCTGCTCGCTGGCGCCGACCGGCTGGTCCGGGAAGGTGAACGGCGACGCGGTGATGGCGCCGGTGGTGGGGCTGCCGAAGGCGAGCACCCGGCCGTCCCGGGTGCCGACGTAGACGTGGCCGTCGTCGCTGGCTGGTTGCGCGAACTTCGGCATCGCGCCGAGCGGGAACGTGACCACGGGCTTCCAGGCACCGGTGGTCGGCGGGATCGCCGGGTAGGCCTCGAGCCTGCCGTTCGCGCCGGTGGAGTCGTCGACACCGACCACCCACACCAGCGCCGTTGCCGCGTTGCCGCCGTCGGACGTCACGATCGGCGTCCCCGAGGTGTAGCCGAAGGACTCCGCACTGGTGGCGGCCACCGACATCGTCGGCACCCCGTCGGTGTTGGGCGCGACCTTGATCGCCTGCAGCGACGAGTGGCTGGGCAGGACGTAGAGGTAGTGGTTGCCGCTGCCGCCGTCGAAGGCAGCCGCCCGGCCCCACACACCGTTGCCGGTCGTCGAGCTCACGACGTCGTCGGTGCCGTGAGGCCCCTGGGCGTCTCCACCCAGGTTGCTGCGGTTGAGCAGGTAGATCGTCCCCTCCTTGCCGGCGACGACCAGCAGGTGCGGGTCTGCGGTGGAGCCGAAGCTGTCCGGGAGCGCGACCGGGCCACCCGAACCGAGGTCGGCGTCGTCCTGGTCGAGAGCGGCGTTGTTGGCCGGGCTGAAGAAGTCCTTCGCCGCCATCGACCCGTCGCTGTTCACCCCGAGCCGGACCACGGACTCCCCGAGCGTGCTCGGCGGGCTGGTGCCCTTCGCCGGGGTCGGCGAGACCCCGTTGCCGGTCGCGACGAAGATGCGGCCGTCGCCGTCCGACATCGGGCCGCCACCGCTCTGCCAGATCCCGGCCTCGTTGGTCGCGGCACCGGACTCGGTGCTCCAGAGCTTCAAGGACGGTTTGGCGCCGGTGGTCACGTGCCCGACGAAGCCGACGTACGGGCCCTTGTCGCAGTGGCTGGCGGTCGCGAAGTAGATGCCGCCGTTGAGCAGCAGCAGTGCTGGCCGCGCGTTCGCGGTCGTGGGGTTGAACGGCTCGTTGCTGTTGGTCGACTTCCCGGACAGGGTCAGCGGCCACGAGCCGGCGGTTTCCTTGCCGGTGGTCGGGGAGATGGCGTGCATCTTCATGACGGCTGCGCCGTTGGCGGCCTGGTACTTGGCGACCAGGTAGATCAGGTTGGTGGCCGGGTCGTAGACCGGGGTCGCCGTCATCCCGATGTGGGGCAGCAGGTCACCGCACCCGGCGAACGGGGTCCAGGGGGTGCCGCCACCCAGGTGCGGGTCGGTCCACACCTTCTTGCCGGTGGCGGTGTTCAGCGCCTCGACCGTGTTCTCCTCGGTGACCACGATGACGAGGTGGCCGATCACCAGCGGCTGCGCGTACATCTGGTTCGGCGTGCTGGCGGTCGTGCCGTCCACCGTCGTCGACCACAGCTGGCCGAAGTCGGGCTGGGTGACCGAGCTCGAGATCAGTCCGGCCTCGTCGCTGTCCCAGCTGGTCCGAAGCGGGGAGTAGCCGATCGTGGTCTCGTCGGCCGACGACGGAGCCGCCACCGCCAGGCCGGTAGCGGCAAGAGCAGCCACCAGGACGCCAGTCCCCACGAACCGAGCACGTCGACTGCTTCTCATATCCGCCTCTTCTGAGATCTGGTTCAAGCCGGCGTAGCGTAACCCGGTAGTAGGCACGGTGATTGAACTTCCGGTCACGGGGTAGGGGGCCCAGGTCAGCTCCCCCGACCCTGCAGAGGAATCCACCCATGCGCGTTCTCGGACCACGTCGCGGTCGTACCCCGGCGTTGCTCGCCGCCGCAGCCCTGGGACTCTCGGTCCTGGTCGGCTCCGGAGCGGCCGTCGCCGGCCACCACCACGGCCCGCAGGCGGTCCAGCCGCCCCCGGCCGCTCCCAGCAGTGCGAGCCAGATCCAGAACATCGACCAGGTGAAGACGGCGATCAAGGGCTACTACGGCGACGAGATCGACCCGACCCGGGTCAACCCGATCGACGGCACCCCGCTGCACACGTTCAACCCGGACGGCAACTACGCCCACGAGGTCGGCGGAATCGTCCGCAGCGCCAAGAAGACGCTGGCGTTCGCCAAGCAGCAGCACCCGAACGCCACCCACCGGGCGGTGCTCTTCGACGTCGACGACACCCTTCTGAACACCTACCCGTACGAGATCTACTCGAACTTCGTCTACAACCCGACCAGCAACGCCGCCTTCGTCAACGGCGACGTCTTCCGGGCCGTGCCGCACATGGTCAGCCTGGAGAAGAAGGCCGAGAAGCTCGGCTACACGGTCTTCTTCCTGACCGGTCGACCGGAGACCCAGCGTTCCGGGACGATCGCCAACCTGACCGGGGAGGGCTACGACGTCACCTCGTCGCACCTGTTCCTCAAGGACTACGGCGTCGACACGTGGCTGGGTTCCTGCGCCTCGGCCTGTACGACGACCCAGTACAAGTCGCTGACCCGGAAGCACATCGAGAAGGACCTCGGCTACCGGATCGTCGGCAACTTCGGCGACCAGTACAGCGACCTGCTCGGCGGCTACGCGAACAGGACCTTCAAGCTCCCGAACCCGATGTACTACCTGCCCTGAACGCGCGCCTTCAGCCGCGACGCCCACCCGGCCCGCGGGGGCGGGGGTGCGGCAACCGGCGCGGTCTTGCGCACGGTGGGCTGCCAGAAGCGCTCGTTCTTCTCGATCATCGAGGCGTCCGGCTTGTACGGCGGCTGGTCCTGGGAGAGGTGAATTCGATCCCAGGCCACGTCACGACGGATCACCTTGGCCGGGCTGCCCACCGCGATGCAGTTGTTCGGGATGTGCCGGGTGACCACTGATCTGGCGCCGACGACGGATCCGTTGCCAACGCGACTGCCGCCCAGCACCAGCGATCCCAGGCCGAGCCACACGTGGGACCCGATGCTGATCGGTCGGGAGGGGTTGAGCCGTTCCCCGGTCGTCACGTCGAAGATCGGGTGCCCGTCATCTCCCCGGAGCTGGACGTCGCTGGAGATCATCACGTCATCGCCGAGGCGCACGGTAACGCCCTCGACCGCCGAGATCAGGCAGCTCGACGTCGTCGTGCAGTTCGCACCGATCCTGACGGTGGCGTCCTGCCCGATCCGGATGTTCCAGATCCCGCCGCCGCGGATGCCGGCCGTACCGCCCAGAACCAGAGTTCCGTTGTCACCGTCGAACCTGACCCGGAGCTCGCGGAGCCGGACACCGGGGGCGAGCTCGATGCGGTTGTTGCGCCCGTGGAACGCGACTTCGATGTTCTCGTCGAATCGTTCCGATGTGAGGATGACGTTCTCGTCCTCGTCCTTGTACGACTCCAGGACCGACAGTTCGCGCACAGGGTCAATCCTAGGGCTACCTGGCTTTGACGACGACTTGGTCGCGAGTTGCCGCTCGTCAGCGTGTCCGGTCTCAACCGAAGTAGGTGTCGCCCATGAGCCGAACCACTGTCCGCATCAACCGAAGGTCAAATGTCTGCCATCAGCCGAAGGCACACAAGCGGAGTAGTACAGCGGATCGGTGCCCCAGGCAGGAGTCGAACCTGCGACCTTTCGCTTAGGAGGCGGCTGCTCTATCCACTGAGCTACTGGGGCGGGACATGCGTAAATACCTGAGGAAAACCTCCGCACGCCGATCAGGAGTCTAGT
>JAOPXD010000210.1 GCA_025965315.1 Marmoricola sp. | reverse complement strand
CCGAGGGGCTGCACCGCACGACCGAGTTCCTGACCCACGAGGTGTTCAACTCCCACCACAGCGAGACGCAGATGCTGCGCTACCTGCGACGTCTCTCGGCCCGCGACTACGCGCTGGACCGCGGCATGATCCCGCTGGGCTCCTGCACGATGAAGCTCAACGCCACCACGGAGATGGAGCCGGTGAGCCTGCCCGGCTTCGCCGACCTGCACCCCTTCGCCCCCGCGGAGGACGCCCAGGGCTACCGCACGCTGATCGACCAGCTCGAGGCGTGGCTGTGCGCGGTCACCGGCTACGACCGGGTCTCGATCCAGCCCAACGCCGGCTCCCAGGGCGAGCTCGCCGGGCTGCTGGCGATCCGCGGCTACCACCTGGCCAACGGTGACAGCGCGCGCAACGTCTGCCTGATCCCGTCCTCCGCACACGGGACCAACGCAGCGTCCGCGGTGATGGCTGGCATGAAGGTCGTGGTCGTGAAGTCCACCGACGACGGATCGGTCGACCTGGACGACCTGCGCGCACAGATCGCGACGCACGCGGAGCAGCTCGCCGCGATCATGGTGACCTATCCGTCCACCCACGGCGCCTACGAGGACACCATCTCCGAGCTCTGCGGGATCGTGCACGACGCCGGCGGCCAGGTCTACATCGACGGCGCCAACTTCAACGCGTTGCTCGGCCACGCCCGCCCGGGACAGTTCGGCGGCGACGTCAGCCACCTGAACCTGCACAAGACCTTCTGCATCCCGCACGGCGGCGGCGGGCCGGGGGTCGGGCCGGTGGCGGTCCGCGAGCACCTGGCGCCGTACCTGCCGACCCACCCGATGCATCCCGAGGCCGACAAGCGGTCGGGTATCGGCCCGATCAGCGCCGCGCCGTACGGGTCCGCGGGAATCCTGCCGATCTCGTGGGCCTACGTCCGGATGATGGGCGCCGAGGGCCTGACCCGGGCGACGGCCGTCGCCGTCCTGGCGGCGAACTACGTGGCCGCCCGGCTCGACGAGCACTACCCGGTGCTCTACCGCGGGCACAACGGCCTGGTCGCGCACGAGTGCATCCTCGACGTTCGTGGTATCTCCAAGGAGACCGGGGTCAGCGTCGACGACATCGCCAAGCGGCTCATCGACTACGGCTTCCACGCCCCGACGATGAGCTTCCCGGTGGCCGGCACCCTGATGGTCGAGCCGACCGAGAGCGAGGACCTGGCCGAGCTGGACCGGTTCTGCGACGCGATGATCGCCATCCGGGCCGAGATCGACAAGGTCGTCGCAGGGGAGTGGGTGGCCGGGGCGAACCCGCTGACCGGCGCACCGCACACCGCTGACGCGATCAACCAGGACCTGCCCTACGACGTCTGGACCGCGCTGTTCCCGAACGGTTTCGACCCCGACAAGTACTGGCCGCCGGTGAACCGGATCGACCAGGCCTACGGCGACCGGAACCTGGTCTGCTCCTGCCCGCCGCCGGAAGCCTTTGCGTGATCCTCGGTAGCACGACACCGTGACCGACGTACGGCGTCAGGCTGTCCTGGACGTGGCCCAGGGCGAGGGCCGGTTGCCCTCGATCGTCGGCGCGACGGTCCGCGACGGGGAGATCACCTGGAGCGGTCAGGCGGGCGACGGCGAGGGGCCCGGTACGCAGTACCGGATCGGTTCGCTCACCAAGACGATGACCGCCGTGCTGGTGCTGCAGTCCCGCGACGGCGGCCTGCTGGACCTCGACGACGCCCTCGGCCGGTTCGTGCCGGAGAGCGGTTACGGAGCCGCGACGTTGCGGTCGTTGCTGACCCACGCCTCCGGCATGCAGGCCGAACCGCGCGGGCCCTGGTGGGAGCGCTCCCCAGGCATCCCGGTGGAGCGGCTGATCGCCGACAACGACGGCGCGGGCCAGGTGCTCCGACCCGGAACTGCCTTCCACTACTCGAACCTCGGCTTCGCACTCCTCGGGGAGACCGTGGCCCGGGTCCGGGGCGAGGACTGGTGGTCGCAGGTACGGGGGAGACTGCTCGAACCTCTCGGCATGGTGACCACGACGTACGACCCGCTGCCCGGTCGTCACGCCATCGGCCGCAGCGTCGCGCACTTCACCGGCACGTTGACCTCCGAGCCGCACGAGGACACCGGGGCGATGGCACCGGCGGGCCAGCTGTGGAGCACGCTGGCCGATCTGGCTCGCTGGCTCGACTTCCTGGTCACGGGGTCGCCGGAGATCCTGAGCGCTGGCACGCTCGCCGAGATGGCTCGTCCCGCGATCGCACCGGACTACGGACTCGGGCTCCGGCTGCTGGCCGCGGGGGAGCGCCGGCTGGTCGGGCACACCGGGTCTATGCCGGGCTTCCTGGCCACTGCCTTCGTGGACCGGGAGACCCGCGAAGGAGTGGTCGCGCTCTGCAACGCGACCACCGGCGTCAGCACCGATGCCTTGGCGCTGGCGCTGCTCCAGGGCCAGGATCCCTACCAGGGCGAGCGCTGGAGCCCGTCCGGGAACGTACCCGACCGGGCGGCCGAGCTGCTGGGGCTCTGGTTCTGGGGGAACACCGCGCACGAGCTGCGCTGGACCAACCAGCAGCTCGAGCTCTGGACGCTGTCGCCGGCCGAGCTGGCCGATCGCTTCGTCGTCGAGCCCGATCGGATCCGGGGCGTCGAGGGCTACCTGCTCGGCGAGACCCTCGACGTCCACCGCGCCTCCGACGGGACCGTGACCCACCTCGAGTGCGCCACCTTCCGCTTCACCCGTACGCCGTACCCGGAGAGCTAGAGGGCCTGGGAGACCGAGCTCATGTTGAAGTCCGGGATCCGGAGGGCGGGGGTAGCGGTCCGGGAGAAGTAGTCGTCGCCCCACTCGCGGCCGAAGCTCGGGACGGTTGCCGACGCGGCGGTGAAGCGGCGCAGCAGGTCGACCGGACTCTCGTTGAAGCGGAAGTTGTTGACCACGCCGGTGATCTCGCCGCCCTGGACCCGGTACACGCCGTCGCGGGTCAGTCCGGTGAGCAGCAGGGTCTGCGGGTCGACCTCGCGGATGTACCACAGGCAGGTGACCAGCAGGCCGTCGTCGAGACCGGCGACGAGGTCCTCGGTACTCCCCGAGCCGCCGGCGATCTCGAGCACCAGGTTGTCGATCCCGGGTGTCAGGGCGAGCCCGGTCAGCGTGGCCGTCTCGCGGGTCTGGATCAGCGAGGTCAGCCGACCGTCCTGGATCCACGGGGTGCGGGCCAGGGGCAGCCCGTTGTCGTAGACGCTGCTCTGGTTCGAGGACCCGCTCGCGATCACGAACGGCGCGCACTCCAGACCGCCGTACGCCGGGTCGGAGAACATCGTCACCCGGGGATCGGTGACGACCTCGCCGACGCGGGTGCCGCCGCCCGGGCGGGAGTAGACCGTCTGCCCGTCGTGGGAGACCCGGGCGCCGGCGCTCCAGTACGCGTCGATGGCGAGGTCGGCAACGGCGCTCGGTGGAAGCACGGTGTCGTAGCGACCGGCGGGCAGCTCGAGGCGCCGCTCACCCCAGGCCAGCCTGGCGCTGAGGTCAGCGACCATCCGGTGGGCCGAGACGTCGCTGAAGTCACGAGTGGCACCACCGACCCAGCCGCTGTTGGTCAGTGCGGCGTTCTTGCCGGTGCAGCCGTAGTGCCCGGTCGGCTGGACGAAGCGCAGCCGGAGTCCCGTGCTGGAGCCGAGGTAGGTCGTGGTGACCTCGTGGTTCACGAACCCGTAGAGGATCCGTTCCTCGGCCTGGGCACGGTCGAACTCGTCGCCGAGGTCACGGGCGAAGCTGCGGTAGATGTCGATCGAGGTGGCCTCGGCAGGCTCGTCCCAGTCGGGGGCCACGACGTCCGCGACCAGCGGGGCCCGGTCCTCGGCCACGTCGGCCAGACGTGCTGCAGCGTCCGCCTGCTCGACCAGGGCAGTGACCTGGTCGGCGGAGGCCGCGGTTCCGCTGACCGAGGCGTTGGCGTCGCTGACGAACGCGATCACGGTGACGCTGATGCCGTGCATCACGCCGTTGGTGGTCAGGGTGTTGTTCGCCCAGCGGAGGTTGGCGCTGCTGGAGTCCTCGACGATCACCAGGCACTGGTCGGACGTGGTGGTCGCGAGCGCATGCTCGACGAGGTGCTGGGGATGGGTCACGCTCATCAGAGATCGTCTCCCTCGCCGGCCTCGGAGGCCACGTTGAGCACGTTCACGCCACGGAACAGCGCACTCGGACAGCCGTGGCTGACCGCGGCGACCTGACCCGGTTGGGCCTTGCCGCAGTTGAACGCCCCGCCGAGTACGTACGTCGACGGGCCGCCGACCGCGCTCATCGAGTTCCAGAAGTCCGTGGTCGTGGCCTGGTACGCGACGTCGCGCAGCTGACCGCTGAGCTGGCCGTCCTTGATCGCGTAGAACCGCTGGCCGGTGAACTGGAAGTTGAACCGCTGCATGTCGATCGACCAGGACTTGTCGCCCACGACGTAGATGCCGTCCTCGACCTGGCTGATCAGGCCTGCTGTGTCCGGGCCCTGCGGGTCCGGCTGGAGGGACACGTTCGCCATCCGCTGGATCGGGATGTGTCCGGGGGAGTCCGCGTAGGCGCACCCGTTCGAGCGGCCGCCGTTGAGCGCCGCGCCGACCTGGTGCGCCATCGGCCGGTCGAGCTGGTAACCGACCAGGACACCGTCCTTGACGATGTCCCACGACTGCCCGGCGACTCCTTCGTCGTCGTACCCGATCGTGGCCAGGCCGTGCTCGGTGGTGCGGTCTCCGGTGACGTGCATCAGCGCGGAGCCGTACTGGAGGGTCCCGAGCTTGTCGGGGGTCGCGAACGACGTACCGGCGTAGTTCGCCTCGTAGCCCAGCGCACGGTCGAGCTCGGTGGCGTGCCCGATCGACTCGTGGATCGTGAGCCAGAGGTTCGACGGGTCGATGACCAGGTCGTAGCTCCCGGCCCGGACGCTCGGTGCCGCGAGCTTCTCGGCGAGCAGCGCCGGCAGCTCGGCCAGCTCGGCGTCGAAGTCGTGGAAGGAGCCGTTGAAGTACTCCCAGCCCCGGCCGACGGGTGCGGCCAGCGAGGCCATCGAGTCGAAGTGCGCGCCGCGCGACCCGTGCACCTCGAGGGTCGGGTGCAGCCGGATCCGCTGCTGCGTCGTGGTCGTGCCCGCGAGATCGGTGTAGAACTTGTTCTCCTGGACCTGCTGCAGGCTCGCGCTCGCGTGCTCGACCGAGTCCGCCCCGAGCAACGTCGTCGTCCAGCCGGCGAGCAGGGCGGTCTTCTCGGCCAACGGCACCTCGAACGGGTTCAGCTCGTACGCCGAGGACCAGACGACGTCGTCGTAGACCGGTTCGGGTGCGAGCTCGATCGGCGAGCGGGTCATCCCGGAGGCGACCATCGCGACGTTGACCGCGCGTTCGGCGACGGACACCGCCTCGTCGGTCGCCAGCACGACCCCAGCGGCGAACCCCCAGGCCCCCTGGTGCACGACCCGGACGGCGAAGCCGAGGTCCTCGACGTCCTCGGCACCCTGGAGCAGGCCGTCGCGCACCGAGAAGTGCTGGTAGCGCACCCGCTCGAAGCGGAAGTCGGCATGGGTGACGCCGAAGTCACGCGCCCGGGACAGGGCGGCGGCAGCCAAGCGGCGGTAGGGCAGAGCAGTGAACGTCGGGTCGATTGGGGCGGCGTCGGCCATGGTTCGACCTTATCGACCGCAGTGCAGCCGCGGCGCAGGTGGCACCCCGACAGGGGTCAGATGTGCGCGACGACCGGGCGGATCGTCGAGCCCGTGCGGCCCTTGGTCACTTCGAGCTGGGTGGTGATCCGGCTCCGCAGCTCCGGAACGTGGCTCACCAGACCCACGACGCGGCCACCGTCGCGCAGGCTGTCCAGGGTGTCCATCACGTCGTCGAGCGTGTCCGCGTCGAGCGAACCGAACCCCTCGTCGATGAACAACGTGTCGATGTCGGTGCCGCCGGCCTCGTGGGCGACGGTGTCGGCCAGTCCGAGCGCGAGAGCCAGCGAGACCACGAACGTCTCCCCGCCGGACAGCGTTGCCGGATCACGGTGGACACCGTTCCAGTCGTCGCGGACGCGCAGGCTCAACCCGCCGCGCTGCTCGCCGTACCCGCGGGCGTCGGTGTGCTCCAAGGAGTACCGCTGGTCGGTCATCCGGGCCAGCCGCTCGTTGGCCGCGGCGACCACCTGACGCAGTCGCTCGGAGAGCACGTACGCCGCGAGCCGCATCCGTAACGGGTTGTCCACGCTCTTGCCCTCGACGAGCGCGGCAAGGTTCGCCGTCAGGGCGTGCTGCGCGCGCAGCGGCTCCCAGGCCGCCAGCCGTTCGCCCAGCTCGCCGCCGAGCTCGGTGACCCGCAGCGCCTTCGCTACGGCTGCATCCCGCGCCGAGGCTGCGACCCGCACGGACCGCATCGACGCGTCGTGGGCGGCGACCAGTGCCTCGAGGTCGACCGGGTCGTCGGCGACCGCTGCTGCGACCTCCTGGTCGGCGAGCACCTGGTCGGCGCCGTGGCGTTGCCGGTCGGCCTCGGCGACCCGGCGCTGGAGCTCGCTGGCCAGGTCCTCGGCAAGCAGTGCGGCGTCGACGTCAACCGCGTCGGTGAAGCCGGCGACAGCGGCCGCCTGGGCGAATCCGACGGTAGCTTCCTCGGCTGCCGCAGCCGCGGCCGCGGCAGCGTCGTGGTCGCGGACCGACGCGTCGAGGATTTCGACGAAGCGGCCACGGAGCTCGAGGAGCCTGTCCAGGTCGTCATCGGCCTCCTCATCGGGAGCGGCACCCGGTGCGGCGAGCAGGGCATCCCGGTCAGCGATGGTCGCCGTGATCAGAACCTCGTGCTGCTGTGCCTCGGCGCGCAGCGTCGCCCGCTCGAGGAGTGCGGCAGCGCGTTCCTTGTCGGCAGTCTCCCCGCGCGTGCGGCACTCCTGCTCGCGCGCGACCAGGACGTCCAGCGCGCCCGCCAGGGGTTCGAGACGCTCGACCTCGGCAACGGTCGCGGCGAGCTCCGCCGGGAGCCGATCGCGGTCGTGACCGTCGAGGCGCGCATCGAGCGCCGCCTGCTCGCCTTCCAGGGTGACCACGTGATCGCGTCGGGCCTGCAGCTCGAACTCGGCATCCTCGAGAACCTTGCGTGCCTGTTCTTCCTCGCTACGACCGATGGCGCCGGCTTCGGTACGCGCCGGCGCTGGGTGCTCGGCACTGCCGCAGACCGGGCAGGAGCAGCCGACGGCGAGGCGCCCGGCGAGCTCTCCGGCCATCCCGTTGATGCGCGCTTCGCGTACGTCGAGGTAACGCTCGCGGCCGTCCTGGGCCAGTGCCTGAGCGGCGAGCACGTCGGTTCGTGCGGCCACCAGCTCCAGTCCGACGACCTCCGCCCGCCTCGCAGCAGCGATGAGGACGTCGAGCCGCTCCGCTGCGGCAGTGACGTCCGGCAGCCGTGCCGCGGCAGCCCGGGCCTCGTGACTCGCCTGCAGCGCGTCCGCGAGCTCGCTCGGCTGGTCGGTCAGCACGACGTCGAGCTCGGCGACGCCGGTCTCGATCTCCTGGAGGCGCTCCCTGATGACGGCAAGGCGGCTCGCAGCAGCGAGACGCGCCCGGTCCCGGGACCCGAACGCACGAGCAAGAGCGAGCGCAGCCTGGGCGTCGCGGTGGGCCCCGACCAGGGCGTCACGGGTCGGGGCAGTGCCCAGGACAGGCTCCAGGGCCAGGACCCGTGCCGACCACGCCTGTGCTGCGTACGCGGACGACCGCGCGGTGTCACGGGTCCGCTGGACCAACGGGCCGAGCGGCCGGGCACGGCGGTGACGCTCCACCTGGGAACGGGCGAGCTCGAGCTCGTCGGCGTGCTGGTCGAGCAGCGCCAGCTCGCGGGCGGCGCGAGTCCCGCGGCTGCGGAGCTCCTGCAGGCGGGTTCCGACAGCCAGGGCAGCGCTGTGGGATGCGTCCAGGAGCTCAGCAGCGCGCAGGGCCCCGGCAGTGTCGGCAGCAACCGCAGCGGCATCCGCCGTGACGGCCTCGGCCCACCGGCGTACGTCGTCACGAGCGACAGCATCGGTGAGCTCGTCGATCCAGGCGGGAAGGTCGGCGACCGCGGCAGCCTCGGCAAGCCGGTTCAGGGTCTCGACCACGGACTCCGCGACAGCTTCGCTAGCGCGCCGGTCCGTCGTACGACGTTCGACCAGCCACTGCTCGATGCGTTCGAACCGGTTGGTCCGGAACAGCTGCTGCAGGACCGCGTGGCGTTCCGCCGACGTCGCCCGCAGGAACGCCTGGAACCGGCCCTGGGGGAGCAGCGCGACCTGGGTGAACTGGGTGCTGGTCATCCCGAGCAGGGCGGTGACCAGGAGGCCCGCGTCGTCCAACCGGGTGGTCAAGGCGGTCCACGAGCCGTTCAGGTGCTCCTCGACCAGGACGTGTGCCTGGACCTTGGTCTCGCCGCTCCCGCGGAGCTTCGGTCGCGACCAGGCCGGTGACCGGGTGAACCGGAGCTCGCGTTCTCCGATGCTGAGCCGCAGCGTCACCAACGGCGCCGCCTGGGGAGCGGCGTGGTCGCTGCGCAGGTGCTTGGCGCCGGCGCGATCGCCGGGAACCTGCCCGTAGAGCGCGAAGCAGACGGCGTCGAGGATGCTCGTCTTGCCGGCACCGGTGGCGCCGGTGAGCAGGAACAGCCCGGCAGCGGAGAGGCCGTCGAAATCGACGTCCGCGGTCGTGCCGAACGGGCCGAACGCGGTCATCGTGAGGTGGTGCAACCTCATCAGGCACCCACCACGACATCTGCCTCGGGGTCGCGGGCACAGGCCTCGCAGGCATCCCTGAGCAGCAGGCTCTCCACGGCGTTCGCAGGTTCTCCGCGTACGTCGGCCACGAAGTCGAGGGCGATCTGGTGGTCCGAGCGACCTTCGGCTTCGGCGCGTCGACGTGCACCGGCCGCCAGCGGGGGAGCGAAGTGCAGCGCGACGGCGTACGGGAAACGTTCCTGGAGGCGCGCCATCGCCTGCGCCGGCCGAACGGCGTCGGTCAGGGTCGCCTGGACCCAGGCGTCCTCGGCGTCGCGGTGCCGGGGGTCCGCGAGAAGGTCGGCGAGCTCCCCGGCGATGCGAGCCAGCCGCCGGAGAACCGGAGCCTCGATGAAACGGGCGTCGATCTCGCCGCCCGCTCCCAGGTCGACGAGCCAGGAGCCCTTGAGGTGGTCCGCTTCGGAGAACGAGTAGGCGAGCGGGGACCCCGAGTAGCGGACCGACGGCGTCAACGTCTGGCGTCCGTGCAGGTGGCCCAGCGCCACGTAGTCGACGCCGTCGAAGACACCGGTCGCCACGGCGGACACCCCGCCGACGGCGATGTCGCGTTCGCTGTCGCTGGCGGCTCCGCCGAGCACGAACGCGTGGGCCAGCACCACCGACCGGGTCTCGGGCGGACGCGCCGCCAGATCGGCGCGGACCAGGTCCATCGCGGCGGTCAGCGCTGCCTGGTGCGAGCGGGTCGGCAGCTCCCAGGCCGCTCGGGCGACGTCCGGGTCGAGGTACGGGATCCCGTAGACCGCGACCGGTCCGTGATCGTCGACGAGCACCACCGGCTTGGCGATCCGGTTCATCGCCGTGCGGAGGTGGAAGCCGGCCGCGTCCGCGAGCCGTGCGTTGAACCCGAGGCGCAGCGCCGAGTCGTGGTTGCCGCTGGTGACGACGACCCGGGCGCGGGAGGCCGCCAGCCGGGCGAACGCGTCGTCGGCCAGGGCAACTGCATCGACCGGCGGAAGCGCCCGGTCGTAGACGTCACCCGCGATCACCACGAGATCGACGGACTCGTCCTCGACGGTCCTGATCAGGTGATCGACGAAGGCGGCCTGATGGGTGAGCATCCCCTGACCGTGGAACTGACGTCCCAGGTGCCAGTCAGACGTATGGAGGATGCGCACAGCCCCACGCTAGGACCGCGGACCGACATTGGACCGGCTACACGCCGAAGCGTGCCGGAGCGGCGTAGACGACGCAGCGCTCGCCGCGGATGAACCCCGCCAGGCCGATCCCGGCGCGGGCTGCCAGGTCGACGGCGAGCGAGGTCGGAGCGCCGACCGACGCAATCACCGCGATGCCGGAGACCACGGCCTTCTGGACGAGCTCGAAGCCCACCCGACCGCTGAGCACGAGCACCGGCGGGACCGGCTCGCCCGCGAGGATCCGCGACCCGACGGCCTTGTCGAGCGCATTGTGCCGACCGACGTCCTCGCGGACGACCACGACCGTGCCGGCCGCGTCGAACAGGCCGGCGGCGTGCAGTCCGCCGGTCCGCTCGAAACCGGGCTGCGAGGCACGCAGCAGGTCAGGCAGGCGCTGGACGAGCTCGATCGGTACGACGAGGTCCTGGGCCGGAAGCCCAGGAGCAGCCCGCAGGGCATCCTCGATCGAGCCGGTGCCGCACACCCCGCAGGCCGAGTTCACCGCGCGCGCGGCCGGTAGGTACGCCGGAGCAGTGCTGCTCTCGACGGTCACGACGTTGAACTCCTCGTCGTCGCGCAGGTCGGTGTCGGTGCAGTACCTGACTGCTCGCAGGTCCGCGGGGCGGATGATCTGCTCGTGCACCAACCACCCGGCGGCGAGCTCGAAGTCGTGGCCTGGGGTGCGCATCGTGACCGCGAGTCGTTGTGCGTCCGCACCGGGCCAGGACAACCTGATCTCCAGCGGTTCCTCGGTCGCGAGCCGGTCCTCGTGCCTCAGGTGATCGCCACCGCAGACCTCGACCACGTGGGTCCGCACGGTGGGGCCCGGGCGCCGACCTCGTGCTGGGGCGCTCATCGCCCGTACCTGGCTCGGGCGCGCAGTCGGCAGCGGAGGTCGTCGCCGCTCCGGTCCAGGGTCACGTCGTACGACGTCCCGGACAGCTGGGCGGACCGTTCCCTGGCTTCATCGAGGTGGAGACTGCGCACGAGGAACACACTAAGGTCAGGCGCATGTCGCGACGGCTGCTCCTGGGTGTTGCGCTGCTCGTGCTGGCGGCCGGTTGCGGTGATTCCGGTGACTCTGACGGCGTAGTCCGCTCCCTGGCGTCGCCGACCCCGAGTGATTCCTGCATAGACGTACGCCATGCGGAGCCCGGCACGAGCGTGAGGGTCGACCTGGACGGGGACGGCACCCGCGAGGACGTGGACTACGTCGACGGCACCGGCGATTGCCCGAGCAGTTCTGGGCTCGAGACCTACGTCGGTGGGCCGACCCGGCCCGCAGCCTTTCGCGCCACCGGCACCCTTCGTCTGGCCGCGGTTCGGATACCAGGCAGAGCCGGCGACCTCGTCCTGGCCAGGGACACCAGCCCCCGCGGCGGGTTCCAGGACCACCTGTTCGGTTACGCGGACAAGGCGTTCACCGAGCTCACAGCGGGCGGACGGGCGCTGCTCCCGTTCATCGCCACCGACGCCCCGACGGCCCTTGTCTCGACCACGTGTGCGACCAACGGCTTCGTCGTCACGCAAGCCACCAGCCGCGGTGCCGACTGGACCGTGACCCGGACCGCCTACACGGTCGCGGGCAACGACGTGTCGATGGGCACCGCCACCGAACCTTCGACGGACCTGTCCCGTGTCCAGCTGGATGCGCGGTACCCGGAGGTCGCGCGGCAGTCACTGTTCGCGAACTGCATCGTCGGGCGCTCCTGACGCGTGGCACGCTGGGCGCATGAGTGCTGAGACCGACCCCCTGCGATCGATTGAGCTCACCCGGATCGGTGAGGGCCGCTACAAGGCGACCAACCGTCGCGGGGGAGTGCTTCCCGTGGGGAGCGGTGACGACCCGGACTTCACGCCGGTCGAGCTCCTGCTCGCCGCGATCGCCGGCTGCAGCGCGATCGACGTCGACCTGATCACCGGGAAGCGAGCGCAGGCGACCGGGTTCGACGTGCACGCCGAGGGCGACAAGGTCCGCGACGAGAACGGCAACCACCTGACCAACCTGAAGCTGGTCTTCGACGTCGTCTTTCCCGAGGGCGAGGCCGGCGATGCTGCCCGCGGCGTGATCCAGCGGGCGATCGAGCAGTCCCGGGACCGGCTCTGCACGGTCAGCCGGACGGTGGCGCTACCCAGTCCCGTGGAGATGGCGCAGAAGGACGCGTGATCGTCACTTCACGCTGGTGATGGTGACCGTCTCCTTCGGCGTACCGTCGCTCGGCCCGTTGACCGGCGTACCGACGCCCTTGGCCGCGATGGCCTTGACGACACCGAGTCCGGCGGCGTCCATGTGCCCGAAGACCGTGTACGCCGGCGGGAACAGCGAGTTGCCGTAGACGAGGAAGAACTGCGAGCCGTTGGTGTTCGGACCGGCGTTCGCCATCGCGATCGTCCCGGCGTTGTAGGTGCATGCGGACTGGCCGCCGATGTTCTGGCAGGGCTGCAGACGCGAGTCGTTCTTGACCAGCTCGTCGGCGAACGAGTAACCCGGTCCGCCGGCTCCGGTCCCGCTAGGGTCACCGCACTGCAGGATGTAGTCACCCTCGGTGGTGACCCGGGTGCAGGTGATGTTGTCGAAGTAGCCCTGCTTGGCCAGGGAGATGAACGAGTTCACCGTGCAGGGAGCGGACCCGGGTTCGAACGTGACCGGGATGTCGCCGTCGTTGGTCGAGATCACCATGGTCGTCGGGTTGCCGGCGTCCGGCGTCGCCGGTGGCTTGCTGACCTTGCGGGCGGCTGCCGTCGACGAGGTCGGGTAGCTGCAGTGCGGCCCGTTCGCCGCGGTCCCGGTCGTGTCCGAGGCACCGCCGCTGCCACAGGCGGCGAGCACGAGCAGGGGCACCAGGACCAGGGAGGTACGCAGACGGATCACGCGGGAGATGGTAGCCAAAGGGCCACGAACACCGTCCGTGGCCCTCGGCTCAGCTGCTGGTGAGCAGCTCTACATCTCGTAGTGCTCGTCCGGGTCGCCGCCGAAGAGGCGCCCGTCGGACCGACCGAGCGCGGTGATGGCGGCGACCTGGTCGTCGCTGAGCTCGAAGTCGAAGATCGAGCCGTTGGCGACCTGGTGCTCCGGGGCCGACGAGCGCGGGATCGGGACCGATCCGAGCTGGAAGTGCCAGCGCAGCACGACCTGGGCGGGGCTGACCCCGTGCGCCTCGGCGGCGCTGCGGACGGCGTCCTCCTCGAAGAGGGCCTTGCCCCAGGCGAGCGGGCTCCACGCGACGGTGCGGATCCCGAGGGAGTCGTGCACCGCGCGAAGCTCTTCCTGCGGGAAGTACGGGTGCATCTCGATCTGGTTGACAGCCGGGACGACACCGCTCGTGTCCATGATCCGGTCGAGGTGCTCGGCGGTGAAGTTTGAGACGCCGATGGTGGTGACCAGGCCGTCGCGCTGCAGGTCGACCAGCGCACGCCAGGCCTCGCTGTACTCGTCGCGCTTCGGGTTCGGCCAGTGGATCAGGTGCAGGTCGATGTGGTCGAGGCCGAGACGGCCCAACGACTCGTGGGTGGAGACGATCGCGTCGTCGTAGGCGTGGTGGCGGCCGGGCAGCTTGCTCGTCACCCGGAACTCGGGCCGCGGAGCGCCCGAGCGGCGAATTGCTTCGCCGACGGTCATCTCGTTGCCGTAGTTCACCGCGGTGTCGATGAGGCGGTAACCGGCTTCCACGGCGCTCAGGATCGCGTCGAGGCCGTCAGCTCCCTGCAGGCCGGTGGTACCGAATCCGACAGCGGGCAGCTCGGTGCCGTCATTCAGGTCATAGATCGGGATTTCCATCGCAACTCTCACGTTCTGCTCGCTGGTCTTCAACACGGACCACTCGGCCACCTCGTGCTGCATTTCTCCCCGGTGACCGGGCTCGGGAGCAACCCTAGCGAGGATGGCCACGCCTGACACCTGTTCTCACGGGAGATTTCCGACGAGTTGGACAAACCGTCCAGCGCTCGGGCACGCAGCTCACCTGGAAGCCGTGCCGAGGTGCCCCTTCAGGCCGTTGACGATGAGGTCCAGCGTCGCTCGTGCCCGGATGGGGCCGTTGTCGAGGAAGTAGTGGTCGGCACCAGCGACGACGTGGTGCAGCACCGGGATACCGGCCGCGTCCAGCCGCGCGGCGTACCGGTCGCCCTCGGTGCGGAGGACGTCGTACTCGGCGGTGACGATGATCGTGGGTGGGAGTCCGGCGACCTGGGGGGCACGCAGGGGAGAGGCGTACGGCGTGCTCCTGGCGGCGATGTCGCGGAAGTAGCTCCGACGAACCAGGGCGAGAAGGCCCGCATTGATCATCGGACGAGTGATCGGTGAGCTCTTGAGAGCCGGGTCCTCGGCGATGTCGAGCGAGGGCACACCGAGCAGCTGGCTCGCCGGCCGGAACGAATCGAGGTCTCGGGCCTGCAGGCACGCCGACGCCGCCAGGTTGCCGCCGGCGCTGAAGCCGCCGACGCCGACGCGGTTGCCGTCGATGCCGAGGTCGTCCGCGTGCGCAACGACCCAGGCAGCGACGTCGTGAGCCTGATGCTGCGCCACCGGGAAACGGCGTTGCGGAGCGACGTCGTAGTCGACGTTGACCACCACCGCACCCACCTCGGCCGCGACGATCCGGGCGAAGAAGTCGTCCATCCGCGGGAACCGCATCAGGAACGCGCCGCCGTGGAAGTGCACGTACGCCGGCGGGGTCGCGCCGGTGAGCGGCGGTTGGTAGACCTCGCAGCGGACCTTGCCGTGACGCGTCGGCACGTGCAGCAAGGTCGGCTCGGGGAGGTCGGTGCCGCTGAACCGCAATGCATCGCCGTACCGGACGGTGCGCTTCGCACTGGCCTGGATCAGCCGGGCGCGGACGTCGGCACCCAGGTTCGCGACCAGGTTCGCTGCCAGGTCCGCTGCCAGGGCGGGGAGACGATTCACGCCAGTACTTCGACGCCGATCGGTCCCAGGACGGGTCAGGCGGGAGCCGGTCCGCCGACCGACGCGTTCACCGGGATCTCTGCAGTGATCACGGTGCCGCTGCCGTCGCTCGCGACCGTCACGGTGCCGTCGTTCTTCTCCACGATCGCCTTCACGATCGCGAGTCCCAGCCCCGAGCCGTTGCCCGAGGTCCGCGCCTGGTCGGCACGCACGAACCGGTCGAAGACCCGTGCTTGCAGCTCGGCCGGGATCCCGGGGCCGTTGTCGGACACGCTGATCCGGACGGTCGTCGGGGTCGGGTGCACCGCCAGGACGACGTGGGACCCGACAGGCGTGTGCGCGCCGGCGTTGGACAGCAGATTCGTGATCACCCGGCGCATCCCGAGCTCGTCACCGAGGACCTGGACCGGCTCGTCGGGAACGTCGATCGCCCAGGTGTGCTCGGGATGGAGCAGAGCGATCGCTTCCTGGGCGTTCGCGGCCAGCTCGCTGACGTCGAAGTCGCCGATGACCGCAGGTCCGGCGGCGTCGAGCCGGGTCAGCGACATCATGTCCTCGACCAGCGTCGACAGCTCGAGCGCCGAGCCCTTGATCCGGTCGATCGAGCTCCGCAGCGCGTCCTCCTCGCCGACGGGTACCCGGTCGGCGAGGTCGGCGAACCCGCGGATCACCGCGAGCGGCGTCCGGATCTCGTGCGAGGCGTCGGCGATGAACTGGCGGGCGCGCTGCTCGCTCGCGGTCCGGACGTTGAGCGCGTCCTCGACGTGGCTGAGCATCTTGTTGAAGGCTTCGCCGACCTGGCCGACCTCGGTGATCCCGTCGGCCAGGTCCGCCGGGACGCCCGCGATGCCCTCGATCTCACCGGAGTCCAGCGGAAGCTCGCTGACGTCGTGAGCGACTGCCGCAACGGTGCGGAGGCCACGCAGCTGGCGGGAGATGATGAGGCGGCCGGCCAGAGCCGAGAGCAGCGCTACCGCGAGCGTGATCAGGATCGTCCAGAGGATGAGCTTGCGCGTCATCTGGTCGAGGTCCTTGGTCGGCAGCCCGGAGACGACGTACAGGGTGCCGTCGGACGTGGAGATCTTGGCGGTCGCGACTCGGTACCGGCCGGCGTCGGGTAGCGACAGCGTGATCACCGCCGGGCCGCTGCTCGTGTGCGCACGCAGCACCGCCAGGTCCCTGGCGGAGAGTGGGGCTTGGTCGGTGTCGCTGCCGAGTACCTCGCCGTTCTCCAGGGTGCTGTTCGCCAGCAGGTATGCCGTCAGGGTCTGGCTTCCCTGGCCCCGGGCGTCGCGCACGCCGGGAGCGCCGCCACCGTTCGGCGCGACGTGGAGCGCTCGTTGAACCGATTCACGGACGTCCTGGTTCAGCTGGCCACCCTGGTAGTTCCGCAGCAGCACCGTGGTCGCCGTTCCGGAGACGAGCGCAGCCGCGATGGCCAGGAACACCACGACCAGCAGCATGTTGGTCGACAGCGTGCGGGGACGCCCCATCGTGCGAAGGGGTCGGAACACTGAGGTACGCGACTGCATCGGACCAGAGTGCCGGTCCGAAGACGCTCCCACCAATCAACTCGCTGTGGAACGCCTATGAGTGCTGACGACCTGGTTCCAGGCCGAAGCAACTAAAGGTTGCGCATTGGTTCCATGTTAGCTACGGTCATGTGCAACCAAGCGTTGCAGAAAGAGGAACCATCATGGAACACGGAACGATCGAGCGCGAGATCCACGTGGACGCTTCCCCCGAGGTGGTCTTCGAGGTGGTCAGCAGCGCCGAGCACATCAAGGAGTGGTGGTCCGACGACGCCGCGTGCGACCCGGTACCCGGCGGTACGGGGGAGCTGGTGTTCGGCAACCGCCAGACCGGCACGGTGGCGGCGTTCACGGTGGTCGATGTCGACCCGCCCCGGCTGTTCTCGTTCCGGTGGTGCTACGAGACGGGGGAGGTGCCGGTCGCCGGCAACTCCCTGCTGGTGACCTTCGAGCTGGTCGCCTCCGGACCGGGGACGACCGTGCGGGTCAGCGAGTCGGGCTGGCGCGAGCTCGGCTGGGAGGTTGCGGTCCTCGAGGACGCGTACCAGGACCACAGCCAGGGCTGGGGCCACTTCGTCCCGCTGCTCGAGGGGTACGTCGCGCGCCTGGTCGCCGCCTCGTGAGCACTGCTGTCGACGACGACCTGTGGTCGGCGATCGGGGATCCGACCCGTCGCCGGATGCTCGACCTGATCCTCGCGGACGGGGGGAGTACGGCGACCACGCTCAGCGGTCGGCTCCCGGTGACGCGGCAGGCGGTGGCCAAGCACCTCGTCGTCCTGAGCCGGGTCGGTCTGGTGCAGGTCACCCCTGCTGGCAGGGAACGGCGCTACCAGGTGGACCAGACACAGCTCGCACGCGCCGCGGCGCAGCTGGCGGACGTCGGCTCGGCCTGGGACGGCCGTCTGCGCCGGATCAAGACGATCGCCGAGGCGATCCAGCGCACTCACGAGCCGAACAGCACCGACAACCAGGTCAAGGAGTAGGACATGGTGGACATCCTGCACAGGATCGGCGTCAAGGACCCGTCTCCGGACAAGGTCTTCGACGCGCTGAGCACGATCGACGGACTGGCAGCCTGGTGGGCGACCGACACGACCGGCTCGGCCGAGGTCGGCGGTCGGATCACCTTCCGGTTCGCGCCCGGGACGATCGAGACGAAGGTGCGCGAGCTCGAGGCGCCTGGTCGGGTGCTCTGGGAGGTGACCGGTGGGCCGGACGAGTGGATCGGGACGACGATCGGCTTCAAGATCAGTCAGGCCGAGGACTTCACGATCGTGCTGTTCAAGCACGAGGGCTGGGCGCAGGAGGGGGAGTTCATGCACCACTGCTCCACCAAGTGGGCGACCTTCCTGATGAGCCTCAAGCAGCTGCTCGAGACGGGCACCGGAGCGCCGGAGCCGCACGACGTGCAGATCAGCGACTGGCACTGACGCAAGAAGGGCTCCGGGTACTGGCACTACCTGTTACCCGGAGTTACCCTCAACCATGGAACCCGTACCGAAGCGAGACGTACGCACCCGCAGGATCGCCTTCTCCTACAAGACCGGCTCGCGCCACCAGCACTACGTCGCCGGCGACCTGGTGATGAGCCATGCGGTCGCTGTGCTGTCGGGGATGTTCCCGGAGGGCGAGGACTTCTTCGTCAGGTCGGTACGGGACCGCAAGCCTCAGGTCTCGGACCCGGAGCTGCTCCAGCAGGTGGCCGGTTTCATCGGCCAGGAGGTCACCCACGGCCGCGAGCACCGCGACCTGAACGACCGGTTGGCCGAGATGGGCTATCGCAGCGTCAAGGTCGACCGACACGTGAAGTGGCTGCTCGGACTCGGGGACCGGTTGCTGTCGAAGAACCAGCGGCTCGCGATCACTGCAGCCCTGGAGCACTACACGGCGACGCTGGCCGAGTGCCTGCTGGGCAAGCCCGAGGCGCAGGAGCTGTTGGGCGAGGGGGAAGTACGTTCGTTGCTGCTCTGGCACGCGCTGGAGGAGTCCGAGCACAAATCGGTCGCGTTCGACGTCTACCGGGCTGCTGGAGGTTCTGAAGCGCTCCGGATCTGGACGATGCGGATCGTCTCGGCGATGTTCGTCCTGGAAACCGTCGCCCAGACGGCGCTGTCGTTGCTCACCGATCGGTCGACGTACAACCCGGTGACGTTGGTCCGGAGTCTCTGGGCGTTGCGCCGGTCGCCGTTCCTGAGCCGTGAGATCGCCCGCAAGCTCCGGACCTACAACAAGGCAGGTTTCCACCCCGACGACTGGGACGCCACCGAGCTCATCGAGCAGTGGAAGGTCGAGCTCTTCGGGGAGCAGGGGATCCTGGTCGATCACCTCAAGTAGGGGCCGGATCTTCGCATGTTGACATAATGTTCCTTATCGGCGATATTTGGGCGCTCAGCGAGCGACGTACGCCGCCAGGTGCTCACCGGTCAGGGTCTTCTTCTTCGCGCCGACCAGCGCAGCCGGCGTCCCCTGGAACACGACTGACCCACCGTCATGACCGGCCCCGGGCCCGAGGTCGATGATCCAGTCGGCGTGCGCCATCACGGCCTGGTGGTGCTCGAT
>JAOPXD010000167.1 GCA_025965315.1 Marmoricola sp. | reverse complement strand
GATCGGCGTCCAGGTCGAAGCGCTCCATCAGGATGCCCTGGGCCTGCCCGATGACGGTGCGGCCCTCGACGGCCTCCCGCAGGTTCTCACGCTCGCGCACCGACATGATGGTGGCGGCGGCGTGGCTGGCGAAGATCATCGCGGTGGCACGGTCGTCGTCGGAGTACTCCCGCGTCTGGGTCGAGTACAGGTTCAGAGCGCCGATGGTTCTGCCCCCGATCGCCAACCGGGCCGCCAGCAAGCTCCCGAAGCCCAGTGCCGCTGCCTTCGGGCCCCAGGTCGCCCATCGTGGATCCGAGGCGAGATCGTTGGAGACGAACGTGTCGTCCTCCCAGGCTGCCTGCACGCACGGACCCTCGCCGAGCTCGTACTGCAGCAGGTCGGCCTGCAACACGATCGGGTGCGTCGGGGCCAGGGTCTCGAACGAACCGCCCGCCTTGAAGACCGTCATCCCGGCGTAGCCGCAGTCGAGGGTGTCGCAGGCGAGGGCAACCACACCTTCAGCGGTCTCGCGGACGTCGTCGTCGGAGATCGAGAGCGCTGCCAGCTCACGCAGGCTCTGAAGGATGGAGGTCTCGGGCACGAGGAAATCTTAGAGCCCGACCGTCGGCGATCGCTGCGTTTCGGAATCAGGACGCCGGGTACCTCTCCGACCCTTACCGAGGAGGTCTCATGCCACGTGGACAGTGGAGCGCCAAGCGCGAGCGCCAGTACGAGCACATCAAGGACGGACTGGAAGAAAGCGGACGCTCCGAGGACGTGGCCGAGGAGATCGCGGCGCGCACCGTGAACAAGGAGCGCGCCCGTCACGGTGAGTCGAAGCAACGCAGCAGGACGTCGACCCAGGACATCTCCTCGGGTCGGCGCGGTGGCCTGCGTTCGCACAGCGGGCCCGGCGGTCGTACCAAGGCGCAGCTGTACGCCGAGGCGAAGCACCAGAACATCAAGGGACGGTCCTCGATGTCCAAGGCACAACTCGAGAAAGCGGTGGGGTGATCCTGATGGATTTCATTCTGTGGTTGGTCGCAGTCGTTCTGGTCGTCACCGGCATCGTCCGGATCGTCCAGGGTGCCCTGCTGTGGGGAATCGTCCTGATCGTGGTCGGCCTCCTGGTCGGCCCCGGGGGCGTCAGCATCTTCAATTGATGCCGACCCGCTGATGCGCCTGCGGACGGTCTCGCAGCACGACCCCGGGTGGCGCCGCGTCCGCAGCGGCCGGGGTTTTCGGTACCTCGATGCGTCCGGCTCCGTGCTGGGCGCCGCCGAGGTGGAGCGTGCACGGGCGCTGGTGATCCCGCCTGCCTGGACCGAGGTGTGGATCTGTGCCGACGAGCGCGGCCACCTCCAGGCCGTGGGCACCGACGAGGCAGGGCGGCGCCAGTACCTCTACCACCCGGTGTGGCGGGAGAAGCGGGACGTCGCCAAGTTCGACCGGGTGCTGACGATGGCCCGCAAGCTTCCCGCCGTACGCCGGCGGCTCACGACCGATCTGGCAGCGACCGCCGATCCGCGCACGCGGGTGCTCGCCACCGGCGTACGGCTGGTCGACCTGGGCTGCTTCCGGCCCGGGAGCGACAGCTACACCGACGAGCACGGCAGCCGGGGCCTGACCACGCTGGAGTGCCGGCACGTACGCCGCGACAACGGCGGTTTCGCGTTCGGGTTCGTCGGGAAGTCGGGTGTCGAGCAGGACGTCCACATCGACGATCCGGCCGTCTGCCTCGCTGTCGCCACCATCATCGGTCGCAGGCCCGCCGGATCCCGGTTCCTGGCGGTCAAGGAGGGCCGCACCTGGAGCCCGGTGGGCGCGGACGCGCTCAACGAGTACATCCGGGGCCTGTTCGGGCTCGAGGTCACCGCTAAGGACTTCCGCACCTGGCACGCGACCGTGGCGGCTGCGGTCTCGCTGGCCGGCGAGGAGCGCGGCGCGTCCAGGACTGCGCGCGCCAAGCAGGTGCGGACCGCGATCTCGGTAGCTGCCGACCTGCTCGGCAACACCCCGAGCGTCGCCCGGTCGGCGTACGTGCACCCGAAGGTGATCGAGCTGTTCGAATCAGGACGAACCCTCCCGAAGGTGCCGGCGAGCCAGGACCAGGCTGATCGCGCGGTCCTCCGGCTGCTCACCCGGTGACGCCCTCTGAGGTATGAATTTCAGGGCGCTGGGTACTTGGTCGGCGCCCTTACCGATGGAGGAATCCCGTGCGCTTCTTCGTACTCGGGGCGCTCGTGGTCCTTGGAGCCCTCACGTCCCTGGCGGCCGTCATCGGCGGCCCGGCCTGGTGGGGCCTGGTCGTGGTGCTGGTGCTGCTGCTCGCCGTGGGTGTCTACGACGTGGTCCAGAAGAAGCACTCGGTGCTGCGCAACTACCCGGTCCTGGGTCACCTGCGGTTCATCCTCGAGAGCATCCGTCCGGAGCTCCAGCAGTACTTCATCGAGCGGAACTACGACGGGCGACCTTTCGACCGGGACACCCGGTCGGCGATCTACCAGCGCGCGAAGAACCTCAAGGAGGAGCAGCCGTTCGGCACCGAGCGCGACGTCAACGAGCCGGGCTACGAATTCCTGGTGCACTCGACCCGGCCGGTCGATGTCGCCGAGCACCAGCCCCGGGTCCGGATCGGCGGTCCGGACTGCACGGCGCCGTACGAGATGGCGCTGGTGAACGTGTCGGCGATGAGTTTCGGCGCACTCTCGGGCAACGCGATCACCGCGCTGAACGCCGGCGCGGCCCGGGGCGGGTTCGCGCACGACACCGGTGAAGGCGGTCTGAGCAAGTACCACCGCCAGGGCGGCGACCTGGTCTGGGAGCTGGGCAGCGGCTACTTCGGTGCGCGCACCAAGGACGGCGATTTCGACCCGGAGAAGTTCAGCGCCACCGCCGCGCTGGACCAGGTCAAGATGGTCTCGCTCAAGCTCAGCCAGGGCGCGAAGCCGGGCATCGGCGGGGTGCTGCCCGGCGCCAAGGTAACCGCCGAGATCGCCGAGGCGCGCGGGGTCCCTGTCGGCGAGAAGTGCGTCTCGCCTTCGTACCACCGGGTGTTCTCGACCCCGCGGGAGCTGGTGCTGTTCATCGCGCGGATGCGCGAGCTCTCCGGGGGCAAGCCCGCCGGCTTCAAGCTCTGCCTGGGTAGCCGCGTGGACTTCCTGGCGATCTGCAAGGCGATGGTCGCTGAAGGTGTCACCCCGGACTTCATCATCGTCGATGGTGGCGAGGGTGGTACCGGCGCGGCCCCGCTCGAGTACGAGGACCACATCGGTACCCCCCTGACGGAGGGCCTGATGACGGTGCACAACGCACTGGTCGGTGCCGGCCTGCGGCACCAGGTCAAGATCGGAGCCAGTGGCAAGGTCACCAGCGGGATCGACGTCGTGAAACGGCTGATCCAGGGGGCCGACTACACCAACTCGGCGCGCGCGATGATGATGGCCGTGGGCTGCATCCAGGCGCAGACCTGTCACACCAACACCTGCCCGGTCGGCGTCACGACCCAGGACCCCAAGCGGCAGCGTGCGCTGGTCGTGTCCGACAAGACCGAGCGGGTGCACCACTACCAGGAGCAGGTCGTCGCCCAGGCGATGCAGGCGATCGCCTCGATGGGGCTGAGCCGTCCTGAGGACCTCCACCCCCGGATGCTGCGCCGCCGGATCGACCACGAGCGGACGCTCTCCTACGAGGAGCTCTTCCCCCACCTCGACCTGGGCGAGCTAGTTGCGGGCGCGCAGGACGAGTCCTGGGCCCGGGACTGGGCTGCTGCTGACGCCGACACCTTCACACCCTGACCACGAACACCGAGGAGTGATCCCATGACCACCGTCGCCGAGCTCATCATCGATGCCCTCGCCAACCACGGCGTCCGCAGTGTCTGGGGGGTGGTCGGGGACGCTCTCAACCCGGTCACCGACGCGATCCGCCGCGAGGACCGGATCGAGTGGATGGGGGTCCGCCACGAGGAGGCCGGTGCGTTCGCCGCGAGCGCGCAGGCACAGCTGAACGACGACCTGGCCGTCTGCATGGGGACGGTCGGGCCGGGCGCGATCCACCTGCTCAACGGCCTGTACGACGCCAAGAAGTCGGGCGCTCCGGTGCTGGCGATCCTGGGTCAGGTCCCGCGCGAGGACATCGGCAGCGACTTCTTCCAGGAGGTCGACAACGACGTCCTGTTCGCGGACGTGTCCGTCTTCTGCGCCACCGTGACCAGCGCGGACCAGATGCCCTCGATCCTGGAGCAGGCGGTGAACGCGGCCCTCTCGCAGCGGGGCGTCGCGGTGCTCTCGATCCCCGGCGACGTCGGCGGCCTGGAGCTGCCGCGCGGGACGAAGACACCGTGGTTCGTCGGTCCTGCGGCTCCCGGTCCCGCTGCGCTGGAAGACATCCGCGACGCGGCGCACGTCCTGAACGAGGCCAGCCGGGTCACGATGCTCGTCGGTCAGGGTGCCCGCGACGCGCGTGCCGAGGTGATGACGGTGGCGGACCTGCTGGGTGCGCCGATGGTGCTGACCCTCAAGGCCAAGGAGGGGTTCGAGGACGACAACCCGTTCGAGATCGGCCAGTCCGGGCTGATCGGCAACCCGGCGACCGCGGAGGCGTTCGCTGCCTGCGACGTGCTGCTGATGGTCGGCACCGACTTCCCCTACAAGAACTTCTACCCGACCGGGAAGGTCGTCATCCAGCTCGACCGCGACGGGGGCCGGATCGGTCGGCGTACGGCTGTGGAGCACGCGCTGGTCGGTGACACCCGGCTGACGCTGGAGACGCTGGTGACCCTGCTCGAGCGCAACGAGCACCGGACCCACCTGACGGTCGCGCGGAAGGCGTACGAGACCTGGTCGCACGGGCAGGCACGACTGGCCGACCCGGCGTACGAGAGCAAGCCGGTGGGCCTGCTGCGACGCAAGATCGACAACCCGGGTCACCGGATCCGCCCCGAGGTACTCGCGGCGGCGATCGAGCGGCACGCGGCCGCCGACGCGATCTTCACCACCGACACCGGGATGTCGACGGTCTGGTTGTCCCGCTTCATCCGGATGACCGGCGGTCGGCGCCTGATCGGCTCGTACAACCTGGGGTCGATGGCGAACGCGATGCCGCAGGCGTTGGGGGCCTCCGCGATCGACCGGACTCGCCAGGTGATCTCGCTGAGCGGCGACGGCGGCATCTCGATGCTGCTCGGCGACCTGATCACCGCGGTCAGCCACGACCTGCCGATCAAGGTGGTGGTCTTCAATAACGGCCGGCTCGGGATGGTCAAGCTCGAGATGGAGCAGGTCGGGCTGCCCGAGTTCGGCACCGTGCTGCACAACCCGGACTTCGCGGAGGTGGCGCAGGCGATCGGGCTCACCGGGATCCGGGTCACCGACGCCGACAAGGTCGATGCGGCGGTCCAGCAGGCGTTCGCGCTGCCCGGGCCGGTGCTGCTCGACGTGGTCACCAACCCCGACGAGATCGCCATCCCGCCGAAGCCGACCCTCGAGCAGGGCTGGGGCTTCGCGATCGCCAAGGCCAAGGAGTTCCTGGTCAGCCCCGAGTAGCCCGTGAGATCACTCACGGTTGAACGCTCCTGGTTCGGGTACGAGGTCAGTACGCAACCGAAAGGAGACCCACCATGGGACTCGACGACAAGTTCGAGAACAAGTTGGACGACCTTCACGGGCGAGGCAAGGAAGCCGCTGGTGCTGTGACCGGGGACGACTCGCTGAAGGCTGAGGGCGAGGCGGACCAGAAGAAGGCCGCAGTGAAGGACAAGGTCGACGGTTTCCGCGACAAGATCAAGGAAAAGGTCGACGACATCCTGTGACCAGTCGTCACTGATGCCGTTCGGGCGCCTTCCCTCTCGGGGGAAGGCGCCCTTCGCATGTCAGGCAGGCTCGACGGACGCCTCGGTCAGGCTCTCGTCGATGTAGGCCTGGGTCTCCTCGGGGGACAGCCGGTTGCGGTAGGCCAGCAGGTAGATCCCGATCGACAGCAGGAACAGCAACCCGGTCGAGAGGCCGAAGCTCAGGTTGTTCAGGTTGCCGGCGGTGGGCTCCGGGTAGTTGCCGACGTACGAGATCACCGTCAGGCCGGCCAGCCACGGGAGCACCCACAGGCCCGCCCGTACGTCGAGGGACTTGCCCTTCAGCTGGCCCGAGGCGACGAAGGCGGCCAGCAGCACGAAGCCGAGCAGGACCGCGACCATCAGCTTCCACACCGTGGTCCAGCCGGACCAGTAGACGATCATGTTGGAGCCCCAGAACGCGAGCACCGGGATCAGGTGACCTCCGGGAAGGCGGAACGGTCGCTCGTGGTCGGGCACCTGGCTACGCAGCGCCGCGTGCACCAGCGGGCCGGACGCGAACGACAGCACCGTGGCCGAGGTGATGAAGCCGACCAGCTGCTGCCAGCTGGGGAACGGCAGGAACGCCACCAGCCCGATCACGAACGCGAGACCGAGGCCGATCATCGGGACGCCGTTCTCGTTCGTGCGTTCCAGGATCCGCGGGGCGTTGCCGTTGCGGGCCATCGCGAACGAGATCCGCGACGTGATGGTGGTGTAGATCAGGCCGGTGTCGCCGGGGGAGACGATCGCGTCGATGTAGAGCAGGACGGCGAGCCAGCCCAGGCCCAGCGCGGTGGCCAGTGCGGCCAGCGGTCCGAAGTCGTTGGTGAACGCGAGCTTCGACCAGCTGCCCGAGTGCGCCAGCGTCGCCGGGTTGAGCGATCCGATGAACGCGACCTGGAGCAGGATGTAGATCACCCCGGTGATCAGCACCGAGCCGACCACCGCGATCGGCACGTTGCGTTTCGGGTTGTCGGTCTCGCCGGCGAGCTCGATGCCCTGGCGGAAACCGAGGTACGAGAACACGATCCCGCTGGTCGCGATCGCGGTGAAGACCCCGTGCACGCCGGAGGGTGCGAACCCGTGCGAGCTGAAGTTGTGGCCGTGGAACGCGGTGGCGAAGAACGACACGATCACCACCAGGATGATGAAGAGCTTCCAGCCGACCAGGGCGTTGTTGATCCGGGCGAACCAGCGCACCCCGTAGTAGTTGATCCCGACGAACAGCGCCATCAGGACAACCGCCGTCGCGAAGCCGAGGGTCGTCAGCGTGTGCACCGGCTGGCCGCCGACGGTGTGCGCGTCGGTGAAGTGCGCGTACTTGGTGCCGTACTGCAGGGCCGCCTCGACCTCGATCGGTGCGGTGGTGGCGATCGCGACGTACGTGATCCAGCCGGAGGTGAAGCTCGCCAGGTGCCCGAACGCCATGTGCGGGAACCGGACGACGCCGCCGGAGACCGGGAACATCGTGCCCAGCTCGGCGTAGGTCAGGGCGATCAGCAGGATCATCACCCCGCCCAGGGCCCAGGAGATGATCGCCGCCGGGCCTGCCTGCTGGGATGCGTTGAGGGCGCCGAAGAGCCACCCGGAGCCGATGATCGAGCCGACGCTGGCGAACAGCAGACCGACGACGCCGACATGGCGCTTCAGGTGCGGTTCGTCGGTGCCCGGTTTGGTGTCTGTGGAGGCTTGAGAATCCTGGGCCGCAGTCATCGGACGACCTCTCTCTAGGGGTGCCTGGTTCCGTACCCAGCGACCCGGATCCGCATTCATGCAGCGATACTTGCGCCCAAGACATGCGATGAGGGACATCTCGTCGAGCGACTCCCAAGTCTCCGAGATCGCCGAAGCCGCCGGCGTTCCCGAGCACAGCTTCTTCCAGCACTTCGACCGCAAGGAAGACGTGCTCTTCCGTACCCGCTCCGGGCGCCCGGGCACTCTTCGGCTCGCTGATCGTCCAGTGCCCGTGCGAGGAGACCTTCTGGGCCGCGTTCCGGGACGCGTTCTCGTTGCTCACTCCGTACTACGAGGCGAACCGGCACAAGGTCGTACGACGTCGCCGGGTGCTGCGGTCCCACCAGCTGCTGCGCGGTCGCGATGAGCGTGTTCACGTCGCGATGGATGCCTGGATCAGCAGGGACGGTGAGCCGAGCTCGACCGACCTGATGAGCGAGCACTTCGAGATCCTCGGCAGCGCGTTGAGCCCGGCTGCGGTGGGCGTCTCGTCCTAGCCGGTGCCGACGAAGATCAACTGGTCTAATCCGCTTCGTTGCGAAGCGACCGTTGCGGCGCGGAAAACCGTTGCTGCGGAGCGGATTGTGGAACGATCTGAGCACCGCTCCCACGGTGACAGGTGCCACTTGTCCTGGGTCGGGCGTAGCATCGGGGTTGCCATGCTGTCAGTACGTTCTCGCCGCACCTGCGCCGTTGCTGGTGCTGCTGCCTTGTCGATCGCTGCGCTTGCCGGGTCGACCGGGTCGGCGCACGCGGACCAAGTCATCCCCGGCGCGTATCTGATGACTGTCACCGTCACCGGTGGGCCATTGGTGATGGAGAGCATTGGAATCCCTTGCAACTCCGATAACCACTCACCGCAAAACGACGCAACGCCGGCCCGTCTCGTTGGTCCGCCGATCACGGTCAAGATCCAGCTCGACCCAGGTGTGACTGGCGGGGACTTCGACGTGACGATCGGAAAGCATGCGGGCTACATGACGACCGTTCACATCGACGACAGCGGCAGCGCGAGCGTCCCGGTTCCGAACGACGGACCGGACACCAACTACACGTGTGCAGACGAGAACTACGGCAACCATCTGGACATCATCGCGAGCAGCCCCGATTCGGGTGCTTCAGTCGACTCTAGTTACTACCTCGCCAGCGTCGACTGATGTGACCCCATGACCACGCCCCACCCGGAGCGGATGACCGGCGAGGACGGCATCTTCCTGCGCTTCGAACGCCCGGACACCCCGACGCACACGCTCAAGATGGTCGTCCTCGATCCGGCGCGGCGCGGAGCGCAGATCACCCT
>JAOPXD010000150.1 GCA_025965315.1 Marmoricola sp. | reverse complement strand
CCCCCGCCGACAACTCCACCGACGACTCCACCGGTCACCCCGGTCGAGACCGCATCGGACGTCAACGTCCGGCTGTCGTTCAAGGCCGGCCTGGGCCTGCTCGCACCCGCCACCACGGGCACCCTGGGCAACATCACCGCGCAGGTCGGCGGCGTACCGACCGGCACCACCAGCATGCTGACGCTGAAAATTCTGGGCGGCACGCTGACCGAGCTCGGTACCGGGTGTGCCCCGGTCGGCGACACGGCCGTCTGTGAGATCGGGCCGGACGCTCCGCCGATCACGTTCAAGGTGATCGGGGTGCCGGTCAGCGCGATGGCGACCGTCACGACGCCGAGCACCGTCGTGGACCCGGACGCGAACAACAACCAGGACAGCATGCTTCTCGGCCTGCTCTGACGACGATCGCTAGCCTTCTCGCGTGACCCGCACTCCTGAGGCCGAGCTCTGGGCTGCTCCGCGCGCCCAGGCACCGGTCGATCTGCGGGTCAGCCTGCCGGGTTCGAAGTCGCTGACCAACCGCGAGCTCGTCCTCGCTGCCATCGCCGAGCACCCGGGCGTCGTACGGCGGGCGTTGCGGTCCCGCGACACCGAGCTGATGGCAGCCGCGCTCGGCGTCCTCGGGTCGCCCGTCGACACCACCGGGGACGACTGGGTGGTCGAGCCCGGGATCAACGGCCTCCCTGCCGGGCCGGTCTCGATCGACTGCGGCCTGGCCGGCACGGTGATGCGCTTCGTGCCGCCGCTGGCAGCGCTGCGCAACGGAGCGACCGACTTCGACGGCGACCCGCACGCCCGGACCCGGCCGATGGGTGAGGTCCTCACCGGACTGCGCCAGCTCGGCGTCGGGCTCGACCCGGACGTCGACCGGCTCCCGTTCACGATCACCGGTTCCGGCTCGGTCCGCGGTGGGACGGTCACCATCGACGCCTCTGCCTCCAGCCAGTTCGTCTCGGCCCTGCTGCTCGCCGCCCCCCGGTACGACGACGGGATCGACGTACGCCACGACGGCAAAGCGGTGCCCTCGCTCCCCCACATCGAGATGACCGTAGCCTGCCTGCGCGCGCGGGGCGTCGACGTGGACGACAGCGAGCCGAACCGGTGGCGGGTCCACCCGGGCCCGGTCGCTGCCCGCGAGGTCAGCATCGAGCCGGACCTCTCCAACGCGGCGCCGTTCCTGATGCTCGCAATGACCAGCGGCGGCACCGTCCTGGTCCGGGACTGGCCGGCGCAGACCACCCAGGCGGGAGACGCGCTGCGCGAGATCCTCGCCGCGATGGGTGCCGACGTGACGCTGAGCGACGGCGGTCTGGCCGTCACCGGGACCGGACGGATCTCCGGGATCGACGTCGACCTGCACGACGTCGGCGAGCTGGCCCCGGCGATCGCCGCTCTCGCCGCCCTGGCCGACTCACCGTCGTACCTGCGCGGGATCGCCCACATCCGCGGTCACGAGACCGACCGGCTCGCGGCCCTCGCCGCCGAGCTCGGCAGCCTCGGATCAGACATCACCGAGACCGATGACGGTCTCGAGGTGCGCCCGGCCGAGCTTCACGGCGGCACCTTCCACACCTATGCCGACCACCGGATGGCCCAGGCCGCCGTGGTGATCGGCTCTGCCGTCGATGGCGTCCTGGTCGAGGACATCGGTACCACCGCGAAGACGTTCCCCGGCTTCGAACGGGTCTGGTCCGAGCTGCTCGAGGAATCCGGCGCCTCGTGACCAACCGCTACGACGAGCACGACCCCGAGGCGTGGGACCGGCCGCGCCGGCGTACCCGTCCGCGGACCA
Organism: Marmoricola sp.; assembly: GCA_025965315.1. Classification (GTDB taxonomy): domain Bacteria; phylum Actinomycetota; class Actinomycetes; order Propionibacteriales; family Nocardioidaceae; genus Marmoricola. Next base: position 6,236 of record JAOPXD010000150.1, on the reverse strand, counting down.
AGGACCGCCCCAGCTACGACGACGCGGTGGCGGCCGTGGTCACCACCGTCGACCGCGGGCGGCTGACCTGCCTGCTTCCCGACGGGACCGTCGTGATGGCGATGAAGGCCCGGCCCCTCGGGCGCAAAGGCGTCGTCGTCGGCGACCACGTCCGGATCGTCGGGGACACCACCGGGGACGACGGCAGCCTGGCCAGGATCGTGCTGGTCGACGAGCGCCTCACCGTGCTGCGTCGTACCGCCGACGACACGGACCCGGTCGAGCGGGTGATCGTCTCCAACGCCGATCAGCTGGTCATCGTCGCCGCGCTCGCCGACCCGGAACCGCGGCCGCGCCTGATCGACCGGGCCCTGGTCGCGGCGTACGACGCGGGTATGGAGCCGCTGCTCTGCCTGACCAAGTCCGATCTCGCCGATCCCGAGACGCTGCTCTCGATCTACCGCCCGCTCGGCGTACGGCACGTCGTGACCCAGCGCGGCGCGGACGTGAGCGACGTCCGGGCGTCCCTGGTCGGCCGTACCAGCGTCCTGGTCGGCCACAGCGGAGTGGGCAAGTCGACCTTGGTCAATGCTCTGGTCCCGGCCGCGATGCGCTCGGTCGGGATCGTCAACGCGGTCACCGGCCGGGGTCGGCACACCTCGACGAGCGCGATCATGCTGCCGCTCCCCTCGGCCGAGGGGCCGGCTGACGGCTGGATCATCGATACCCCCGGGATCCGGTCGTTCGGGCTGGCCCACGTGGACCCGAACCACCTGATCCGTGCGTTCGACGACCTGCACGAGCTCACCGAGTCGTGCCCGCGCGGTTGCACGCACGGGTTCGGCGAGCCGGAGTGCGGGCTGGACGAGGCCGAGGGCGACCAGCGCGACCGCGTCGAGTCCTTCCGCCGTCTGCTGGCGGCCAGGGCACCGCGCGAGGGCGACTGAGTTGGCCCTGCCCTAGCCTGTCCTCATGGCCCTCGACTACACCGACGACCTCCGGCTCGCGCACGTCCTCGCCGATGACGCGGACGCGTTGACGATGGCCCGGTTCAAGGCACTGGACCTGCACGTGATGACGAAGCCCGACCTGACTCCCGTCACCGATGCCGACCAGACCGTCGAGGAAGGGATCCGCCGGACCCTGTCACGGGCCCGGTCCCGCGACGCCGTCCTCGGCGAGGAGCAGGGCTCCGCCGGGCACAGCCAGCGACGCTGGGTGGTCGACCCGATCGACGGCACCAAGAACTACGTCCGCGGCGTACCGGTGTGGGCGACCCTGATCGCCCTGATGGTCGATGACGAGGTCGTCGTGGGCGTGGTCTCGGCTCCCGCGCTCAACCGCCGTTGGTGGGCGATGAAGGGCGGCGGGGCCTGGACCGGCACGTCGCTCCTGCGCGCGTCGGCCATCCAGGTCTCCGACGTCTCCCGCATCGAAGACGCTTCCCTCTCCTACGCCTCGCTCGGCGGCTGGGAGGAGCGGAACCAGCTCGACGACTTCCTGGCCCTGTCACGGCGCTGCTGGCGGACGCGCGCGTACGGCGACTTCTGGTCGTACATGCTCGTCGCCGAGGGAGCTGTCGACATCGCCGCCGAGCCCCAGCTCGAGCTCTACGACATGGCAGCGCTGGACATCATCGTCCGCGAGGCCGGAGGCGTCTTCACCTCGCTCGACGGCGAGCCGGGCCCGACCGGCGGCAACGCCCTGGCCAGCAACGGCAAGCTCCACGACCAGGCCCTGGCGTTCCTGGGCTCCGTCGACGACGAGTCCCGGCACGCCCAGCGCGGTGGTGGCTCCGTGCACGATCTTAATGAGCGCCGCCGGTTGCAGGACGAGGATTTCGAGCCCGCTGAGGACTAGTCCCGCTTCCGGCTGGACGTGAAACGTTGCGTAGTCGGGCGAGGATCAGACACCGCCGTACAAATACTCCCGCCTCCGCACCAATACATTCGTGTGGAGGCGGGAGTTTCCCAACTCAAGTTGGGAATCTGGGGGTCAGCGAACGCTGAGCAGGTCCACGACGAAGATGAGCGTCTCGCCGGGCTTGATGACGCCACCGGCACCCTGCTCGCCGTACCCGAGGTGCGGGGGGATCACGAGGCGACGGCGTCCGCCGACCTTCATGCCCTGGACGCCCTGGTCCCACCCGGAGATGACCTGGCCGATGCCGAGGCGGAAGTCGAGGGGCGTTCCGCGGTTGTACGACGCGTCGAACTCCTCGCCGGTGGAGTGGGCCACACCGACGTAGTGCACGGACACGGTCTGGCCGGAGCCGGCCTCGGCACCGTCACCCACGGTCAGGTCGGTGATCTCCAGGTCTGCCGGGGGCGGGCCTTCGGGAAAGTCGATCTCAGGCTTGTCAGTCATGGGCAAGGAGCCTAGTGGATGGCCCGCCGTCGGCTACGTCTGGTGCACGTACGAGTCGAGCTGGTCGCGCTCGAACTCGACCTGGTCGATGTGGCTCTTCAGGATGTCGCCGATGCTGACGATCCCGACGAGGTGGCCGTCCTCGAGGACCGGCACGTGCCGGATCCGACCTTCGGTCATCATCGAGCGGACCTCGTCCAGGGTGCTGTCCGGCGTCGCCGTGTGCACCACGGTGGTCATGATGTCCGAGACGTGCTCGTCCAGGACCGCATCACCTCCGTTGAGGCGTCGCACGACGTCGCGCTCGCTCACGATCCCGGCGAGCGTGCTCTGGTCGGTGCTGACCATCGCTGCACCGATGTTGTGCTGGGCCAGCAAGGCGATCAGCTCCCGGACGGTTGCGTCAGGGCTGATCGTGACAATCTCCCGGCTCGCCTTGGCGGCGATCACTGCATTGATCCTCATGCTTGCGAATCTAGACTCCGCGGGACGCGATGCCAACGGTCTGGCCGTGCAGGCTCACGGTGTCCCCGGGAGCGAGCTGGCGCCCGCGCCGGGTCTCGACCTCGCCATTGACCAGGATGACGCCCTGGGCCAGCAGGTCCTTGGCCTCGCTGCCGTTGTCGATGAAGTCGGCGAGCTTGAGCAGCTGACCGAGCCTGATGGTCTCGTCGCGGATCTCGATCGTGCGTACTTCGGCCATCAGGAAACCGCCCCTGCGATCGCGTGGATCAGGACGCCGACGAGACCGCCGACGATGGTGCCGTTGATCCGGATGAACTGGAGGTCGCGGCCGACCTGGAGCTCGATCCGGGATGCCGCCTCGCGTCCGTCCCAGCGCGCCACCGTGTGGGTGATCACGGCGGTGAGCTCACCGCCGTACCGCCGTACGCCGAACACGGCGGCGTCCGCGGCCCAGGTGTCCAGCGTCTCGCGCAACGCCGGGTCCGAGCCGAGCCGGACACCGAAGGCGACCAGCTCGTCGGCGGCCCGTGCCCGCAGCGGTCCGTCGACCTCGCCGAGGGCATCGAGCAGCGCCTGTTTCAGGGCGTCGAAGACGGCCATCCCGCTGGCCAGGAACTGCGGGTGCTCGAGCAGCCGCGTCTTGAGCCGCTCGGCGCGTTCCTGCGTCCCCGGATTCGTCAGCAGGTCCTCGGCGAGCTGCTCGAGCAGGCTGTCCAGTGCCTTCCGCGCCCGGTGGTCCGGGTCGGCACGGATGTCGGCGACCCAGCGGATCGCCTCGAGGTGGATCCGGTCGATCACGACCTCGTTGAGCCGGTCCGGCGCCCACCACGGCGCGCGTTCACCGAGCACGGCACTGAACGTCGCCTGGTTGTGGATCAGCCAGTGGTGACCCTCCTCCAGCACCAGGTCGACCAGGCCGTGGTGCGCATCGTCGCGCAGCACCTCGCTGAGCAGGTTGCCCGCGATCGGCGAGATCGGCTCGTTGACCAGCCTGGGGAGCAGGACGTCGGAGACGAGCGAGGCGACGTCCTCGTCGCGCAGCCGGCGCAGGCCGATCGTGAGCAGCGAGGAGCCCTCGGCGACGACCTTCGCCGCGTTCGCCGGGTCGCTGATCCAGATCCCGGCGCGTTCGGCCGGACGGGCCGCGACCAGCCGTTCGCGGATGATCTCCTCCTGCAGGAAGTTCTCCTGCACGAAGTCCTCGAGGCTCTTGCCGAAGTCGTCCTTGCGTCGCGGGATCAGGGCGGTGTGCGGGATCGGCAGACCGAGCGGGTGCCGGAACAGCGCCGTCACGGCGAACCAGTCCGCGATCGCTCCGACCATGCTCGCCTCGGCACCGGCGTTCACGTAGCCGAGGAAGCCGTCGTCGTGCAGCGTCAGCAGGTAGACGACCGCAGCGACCAGCAGCAACCCGCCTGCGAGCGACTTCATCCGGCGCAGGCGGCGACGACGGTCCGCGTCGGCCGCGCCCTCGGGCAGCTTCATGGAGATCGTCATCGCCCTTCGACGCTATCGCGTGCGACGACCGTGGTGCGACCTGGCCGTTTTCTCAGGTTTCTGTCCTAGTCTCACCGGGTGCGTTTCTCTCTTCGAACGAGCACGGTCAGCGTCCTCGCGATGACCCTGGTGCTCGCCGTGTCCACGTTCACCACCTCCGGCGCCCAGGCAGCCCCCGCGTCGGCGGGCCACCGGGCGACGACGATGAGCCGGAGCACGGCGCACGCGGTGCTCGAACGTTTCGCAGCCGCACTGACGACGAAGCCCGCCACCGGCTCGCGGACGACCCCGACGCCGTACCGCGACCTGACCTCGCTGCTCGTCGAGCTCCAGCACGCGATGGGCTCGATGACCCGGTCCGACCAGAGGCGAGCCACCGCCCTGCGTGCAAGCCTGAACATCCCGCAGCCGCAGGCGAGCTGCACCGCGCCGTTCCTGCAGTCGGTGATCGTCTCCAAGCACTTCTGCGTGCACTACAACAGCGGCGCCACGGACGCCCAGGCCCAGCTCACCTCCGACACCCTCGAGCACGTCTACTCCTACGAGGTCGGCACGCTGGGCTACCACGCGCCGCTCAACGACGGCGACGGGCGTACCGACGTGACCCTGCAGAACATCGGCGGGCAGGGGTACTACGGAGCGTGCGAGCCGGCCAGCGACGCGATCAAGACCGGCGCGTCCTGCATCCTGGACAACGACTTCTCCGAGGCCGAGTTCCACGCCCCGCCGCTGAACTCGCTCGAGGTAACGGCCGCGCACGAGTTCTTCCACGCGATCCAGTTCGGCTACGACTCCTACCAGCAGCGCTGGCTGCTGGAAGGGAGCGCGGTCTGGATGGAGGACCAGGTCTACCCGGCCGTCAACGACTACCTGCAGTACGTCCGGGCCGGTGGTGCGATCGTGAACCCCCGGGTCCCGATCGACACCGACTCGCAGTCGCAGTGGTACGCCGCAACGCTGTTCTGGAAGTTCCTCTCCGAGAGCCTGCACGACCCCGGCATCATCCGAGACATCTGGAACGCCGCGAGCAACGACACCGACCGGACCGCGTTGCAGGACGTCGTCCGGGTGCTGTCCCTGCACAAGATCTCGTTCGGTCCGAAGTTCGCCCGGTTCGGCGTCTGGAACACGCTGCCGCCGAACACGTACGTCGACCGGGCCCTCTACCCGGCACCTGCCTTCTGGGCCACGATCGACCTCGGCCGGTCCGCACGCGACAGCGGCTCGCAGAAGCTCACGCTCAGCCACCTGACGAACGGGTCGTTGCGAGTGCTCCCGAGGTCGAACCTGCCGGCGAAGACCCGCCTCCGGGTCAGCGTCGACGGCCCTGGCTCGAGCGCCAGCCAGGCGACCGTGCAGCTCCGGCTGCGTAACGGCAAGGTCACCGTCTACACGATCGCGCTGAACAGGTCGGGCAACGGCAGCCGGACGTTGTCGTTCAACCCCAAGACGGTGAAGTCCGCGATCCTGATCGCCACGAACGCCAGCACCGGCGGCGCCACCGAGGTGTTCCACCTCCGCGCCCAGGCGCTGGTCCCGTGAGTACGCCGTCCGACGTCGGCCTGCAGCGCTGGCACGCGGCCGTCGGGGCACGGGACGCCGGGATGCTCCCGGCGATGATCGCCGAGGACGCCGTGTTCCGCTCACCGGCGGTGCACACCCCACAGGAGGGGCGTGACCTGGTCGTCAGCTACCTCAGCGCCGCGTTCGTGGTGCTGGGGCCCGAGCTGAGCTACCTCGACACCTGGCAGCGTGAGCACGACGCGGTGCTCCGGTTCACCACCGTGATCGACGGGCTGCAGATCGAGGGGATCGACATGATCACCTGGGACGAGAACGGGTTGATCACCGAGTTCACCGTGATGGCACGACCGTTCAAGGGCCTGCAGGCGCTGATCGGGGCGATGGCGAAGCAGCTGTTCGGCTAG
>JAOPXD010000122.1 GCA_025965315.1 Marmoricola sp. | reverse complement strand
ACCCTGGTCGCCAACGAGGAAGCCGCGGCGAGGTCCCGGACCAGGCTCAGCCTGCACGACAACGGTGACGGCACCGTTGCTTCCGAAGCGCAAGTCGGTCCCGGTGGCCCGATGAGCACCGACTGGGCCCGCGCCCGTGGAGAAGCGCTGTGCGAACTCATCGAGCACCTGCCCACCGGCATCAGATTCCACCCGAGGAGGTGAGCAGAGATGAGGTGAGCACTCATAAGGTGGCGACATGAGCGATGTGGTCGTCACCGACAACCCGGAGAAGTCCCGCTACGAGGCGTTCCTCGACGGAGAGCTGGCCGGCTTCGCCGAGTACGAGCTGCACACGTCCTCGATCGTGTTCACCCACACCGAGGTCGACCCGGCGTTCGAGGGCCACGGAGTCGGCTCAGCGATCGCACGCGCGTCGCTCGACGAGGTCCGCGCCAAGGGCGAGCGTGACGTCGTACCGGTCTGTCCGTTCTACAAGAGCTGGATCGAGAAGCACCCGGACTACGCCGACCTCGTGCACCACCACCAAGGGGACTGATGAGCTACACCGCTGCCGACCTGCCCGACCTGACCGGCACGACCGCACTGGTCACCGGCGCCAACTCGGGGATCGGTTTCCACACCGCCCAGGAGCTGTCGAAGCACGGTGCCACCGTGGTGCTCGCCTGCCGTGACACCGCGTCCGGTGCCGAGGCCGCCGCCCGGATGCCCGGCAGCACCCGGGTCGAAGCCCTCGACCTGGCGTCGCGGTCGTCGATCAAGTCGTTCGCCGACCGCTGGGACGGGCCGCTGGACCTGCTCGTCAACAACGCCGGAGTGATGCGGCCGCCGAAGTACCGGCTGACCGAGGACGGTCACGAGCTGATGTTCGGGACCAACCACCTGGGGCACTTCGCGCTGACCGGCCGGCTGCTCCCGGCCCTGCTCGCCGGCAAGGACCCGCGGGTCGTCACGGTGGCGTCGATCGCGCACCTCGGCGGCGACGAGAGGGTCATCGACGCCAACCCGCCGGAGACCTACGAGCCGGAGAAGTCCTACTGCCAGTCCAAGCTGGCCAACGTCCTGTTCATGCGCGAGCTGCACCGACGTACGGCGGCGGCCTCGAGCCGGGTCGTCTCGACCGGGTCGCACCCCGGGGTCTCGGCGACCGGTCTGGTCACCGACCCGAACGGGATGGGCGCGAACCCGTTCATCCGCGCGGTGATGCCGTACGTGATGCCGCTGATCTTCCAGTCCGCGGCCGCCGGAGCGAACCCGTCGCTGTACGCAGCCACGGTCGGCGAGCCCGGCTCCTACACCGGGCCGCAGAAGCGCGGCGAGAGTCGCGGTCCGATCGGTCCCGCCAAGCTCAACAAGCATGCTCTCGACGACGACCTGGCCGCGCAGCTGTGGGCACTGAGCGAGGAGAGGACCGGAGTCTCGTTCGTGCTCTAGGTGGTCGGGAGGTGAGTGTCGTCCGAGTGCAGCACCGAGGGCTTGACCCGGAGCACCCGGGCGACCCAGTCCGGCAGGTACCAGTTCCACTTGCCGAACAGCGAGACCAGTGACGGCACCAGCAGCGACCGCACCACGGTGGCGTCCAGCAGGATGCCGAAGCCGAGTGCGGTGGCCAGGATCTTCAGGTCGGTCCCGGGCCCGGACGCGAGCGCGGCGAAGGCCAGGAACAGGATCAGCGCGGCGCTGGTGACCAGACGGCCGGTCCGGCCGATGCCCTCGATCACTGCCTCGTCGGTGGAGTGCCCGGCGTCGTACTCCTCACGGATCCGGGCCAGGATGAACACCTCGTAGTCCATCGAGAGACCGAAGAGGAACGCGAAGACCATCATCGGCACCCAGAAGGTGACCGCGCCGGTCGCCGGGATCCCGAACAACGCGCTCGACCCGTGGCCGTCCTGCCAGAAGAGCCGCATCGCGCCGTACACGGCGGAGAGCGAGACCAGGTTCAGCACGACCGCCTTCAACGGCAGCAGCAGCGAGCGGAAGGCCCGCACGAGCAGCACGAAGGTGAGCAGCGCGATCAGCCCGAGCATCATCGGGAAGTTGCCGTAGACCCCGTGCAGGAAGTCGACCTGGGCGACGCCGAGGCCGGCGACCCCGATGACCCCGGGCAGGGTGTGGGCGAGCGACGTGACGGCCCGGACCGGTTTGACCGTCTGGCTGTTGACGGTCTCCACCGTCGGGATCACCAGGATCACGGTCTCGCCGTGCGCGTTGCTGCTCGGTCCGGTGGAGACCACGGCGCGTTCGATACCCGCGACGGCTCCGAGCTTCGCCGCGATCGCCGGTGCCTTGTCGGCCTGGGCGAGGACCTCGATCGGGGTCAGCGTGCCGGTGGTGACCCCGCCGTCCTTCAACGCGTGCAGGGCGTTGTAGGCCTGACCGTTCTTGGCCAGCGAGTCCGAGGACGGCGAACCGATCTTGATCCCGATGAAGGCGGCGAAGAGCAGACCGAGGATGACGAAGGCGGCTCCGGCGGCGACCCAACGACGGCGTACGACGAGCCGGGCCCACCTGCTCCAGCCGACGCTCGCGGTGTTCTCGTGACGGACCTTGGGCCAGTCGATCTTCGGCCCGATCGCGCTCAGGATCACCGGCATCAGCGACAACGTCACCGCCACGCTGGCGAACGGGATCAGGGCGCCGCCCATCCCGACGCTGCGCATGAACGGCACCGGCAGCACGATCAGCGCGAGCAGACCGATCGCCACCGTCAAGCCGCTGAACAGCACCGCGCTACCGGCGGTCCGCATCGCCTCGACCACGGCCTCGTGGTTGTCCTTGCCGTGGTCGCGTTCCTCGCGCCAGCGGGTGACCAGGATCAGCGAGTAGTCGATCGCCACACCGAGCCCGATCAGCCCGACGAGGAACTGCACGATGAAGGAGACGTCGGTGATCTCGGTGAGCGGGAGCAGCAGCAGGAAGGTCGTCATGATCGAGACCAGGGCGATCAGCAGCGGCAGCAACGCGAGCATCGAGGCGAAGACGAACCCCAGCACGACGAGCGCGCCCACGGCTCCGATCAGGGTCTCGACCAGGACGCCGTTGCCGCTCTTGTCGCTGCCGAGCGCGAGAACCTCGGTACCGGTGACCCCGACCGTCGACCCGGTCGGCTTGTGCGCGTTCAGCGACCTGATCAGCTGCGCCACCGGCGGCTTCTGCGACTGCGAGGTCGGGAACGGGTAGAAGACGTAGGCGTAGGCCGTGCGGCCGTCCTTGGTCACGAACGCCGGGTCCCCACCGCTGTTGGCCTGGTCGACCATCCGGGTGTTCGGCACGTCGCCGGTGATCTTCTCGAACGCCGCGTTGACGGCCGCCTCGTTCTGGCTCACGGTGCTACCCCGCGGGACGGTGATCGAGACCAGCGCCGGGGAGTTCTTCCCGCCGTTGTGGAACTCGTGGACGATCTTGTCCGCAGCCTTGGTCCCGGGCTCGCTGGGGAGGTCGAAGCTGATCGTGAAGTTGCTGGTCGTGGTGCCCACCGTGGCGATGCCGCCGACGAGCATGACCGCCCAGAACGCGGCGACCCAGAGCCGGTGCCGGAGGACGAACTCTGCCCAGCGCTCCATGAAGTCTCCTCAGTGCGGCGAAATCCTGCACTGAGACTCGCGGCTCACCCGTCGCCGCGCAAATCAGGTTCGGCTAGCCCAGCGGGCCAGGCGGCGCCTTCAGGTGCGAGACCGCAACGAGGTCGATGATCCCGAGGACGATGAACATGATGCCCAGACCGAGTCCCAACGCCATGGTGAGCTCCTGGCGGACGGTGCACGGGAGAACCCGTGCGGCTTCTTCCACTGTGCTCCCGGACGCTGTTGGTTCGCTGTCAGGAGCCCGGCGTGTCGCCGTTCGGTCCAGAGGGCTCCTCAGGACCCGCCGAGCCTGCTCGCGCCCGGGCCGGTGAGCTCCGCGGTCGCCGAGACCCGACCGGTCATCGCCATCAGCAGCGAGATCATCGGGCCCTCGACAGCAGCGCCCTCACCGTGCGCCCAGTCGGTGTCGGTGGCCTTGAGGGCCAGGCCGGCGATCCGGCTCTTGGTGCCGATCAGCGCGTTCGAGCCCTTGTAGAAGTCCGCCACCTGGCGCACCGCCTCGGCGTCGTACGTGTGCGTGATCCCGAGCGGCCGGCGGACGTCCTCGGCGTGCACGATCGCCTCGCCGAGCCAGGACAGCTTCGGTCCCGGAGGTGACGTGGTCGAGCCCTGGATCGCCCGGAAGTTCGCGAGCGTCTCGGAGCGGTCCGCCCCGACGTGCTTGGCGATCTGGGCGTTCGCGAACTTGTCGAAGCTGAACCCCGACCTCAGGAACGCGCCGAAGAAGCCGCCCGGGGTCAGCGTCCCGGTGCTGGTCATGTGCGCCACGGTCTGCGCCACCGACCAGTTCTGGCACAGCGACTTCGTCGCCCACTGGTCGTCGGTCAGTCCGGCCAGGTCGTCGGCGAGCGCGCCGCGCTCCGCAGCGACGGTGCTCCACATGTCGGTCATCTGGCGATGGTTCCGCAGACGGGTGGCACACGCAAGGCCGCTGAGCGCCCGGTGCCGGTTCAGACCAGGTTGTCCCGTGCCCACAGGGCTGCACTGGTCCGGTCAGCCACCCCGATCCGGCGGAACACGTTGCCCAGGTGCACCTTCACGGTGCGTTCGGTGATGCCGAGCCGACGACCGATCTGCTTGTTGGCCAGCCCTTCGGCAACGAGGTCGAGGACCTGGCGCTCGCGCTGGCTCAGCCCGGCGCCCGGAGCAGGACCACGACTCGGCAGCAGCGCGCCTGCGACCCGGGGATCGAGGGGCGCGTGCCCGCTCGCCGCTGCCCGGATCGCTGCCAGGACGTCGCCGGGTTCGCAGTCCTTGAGCAGGTACCCGACCGCACCGGCGCCGAGCGCGTCGATCACCCGGTCGCGGTCCGAGAACGAGGTCAGCATCACGACGGCGCCGGCGTACCCGTCGGCGAGGATCCGGCGGGTGGCCTCGATCCCGTCGATGCCCGGCATCGAGATGTCCATCAGGATCACGTCGGGCTCGGCGGCGGTCACGGCCAGCAACGCCGCCGCGCCGTCGGCCGCCTCGCCCACGACGACGATGTCCTCGGTGGCCGTGAGCAGTCCGGCAAGGCCGGTCCGCACCACAGGGTGGTCGTCGACCAGCAGGACCCGGATCTTCGTCATCGCCAGCTCATCTCAAGGTCATTCGCCAGGTGCAGCCTGCACCCGGAGCAGCCGACACGGTGAGCTCAGCGCCCGCACGTCCGGCCAGGTCGGCCAGTACCCGCAGGCCGAAGTGCCCCTCGGCCGGGTTGTCCAGGACGACCGCCGGGTCGAAGCCGACACCGTCGTCGGCCACGTCCAGGACGACGCCGTCCGGGCCCGGTGCGAGCCGGAGCCGGACGTTCGCGGCGGACGCGTGCCGTCGTACGTTCTGGAAGCACTCGTGCACGACCCGGAACACCAGCCGGTCACCGTCGGCACCCAGTCCCGGGTCCTCGGCGGGGAGGTCGAGGTGCACCGCGATGTCACGCGAGCGGAGCGTGGTCGCGAGGTCGCGGAGCACCTCGAGCAGACCCGCTGATTCCAGGGTCTCGGGATAGATATCGACGAGCAGCGTCCGCAGCCCGCCGATGCTGTCGCGCAGGGTACCGGCGGCGTTGCGGAGGTCGCCGGAGAGCTGGGTGTCGCCGAGGGACTCCGCACGTGCAGCAGCGCCGCTGACGGCGAACGAGGCACCGGCGAGCTCCTGGACGACCCCGTCGTGGAGGGTGCCGGCGATCCGCTGGCGCTCGTCGGCCGAGGCATCAACAGCGCGCTGCAGCAGCGCCTCGCGCTGGCGCTGGGCAGCGCGCACCCGGGTCATCAGCCGCCACAGCAGCGGTACCAGCAGCGCGGTGAAGAGCAGCAGGCTGCTGACGGTGACCCCGGCGAAGCCGCGCCAGAGCTGCCCGGCACGCTGGTCGACCTCGGTGTACGGCGAGTAGGTCTCGAAGAGCAGCGGCGTTCCGTTCGGCGTCCACACCGGCCGGTACGCCTCGAGCAGCCGGCCGTGGCCGCGCTCGTACCTGTTCTCCGGCTCGGTGAGGTCGGAGACCTCGGCGCGGGTGCGCGGGTGCGCGAAGACGCCGCTCTCCTCGGGGTCGAGGTCGAACTGCTGGCCGATCAGGCGCGGTTCGTCGGAGTACAGGATCGTGCCGTTGCTCGCCCACAGCTTGACCCGCACCAGGCTCGAGGACGTCATGTAGGGGTGCAGCGCGGTCGCGAGCGCGGCCACCGCGGCCGGGTCTCCCTGGACGATCGAGTTCTCCAGCGCCGGCTGGACCACTGCTTCGGAGAGCAGGTCCGCGGTGCTCGCGGCATCGTTGACCGCCTGCCGCGCAGCCAGGGTGTGGGCGGCGCCGACACCGAGCAGGCTGACCGCCACCAGGACCAGGAGCGCCCCGGCGCCCACCATCGCGAACACCCGGCGCGGACGTTCCTCGACCGCGTCCGGGCCCGGCCGACCGCCGGACACGACGACCCACGGCGCCAGCCCGGGAAGCTCCCGGGTGGCACCGTGGTGATCCTCGTGCAGGTCAGGCGGATCGTCGGTCATCGTGTCCATTCTGTGCGCAACCGGGCTCAGCCGTCGCCGGAACCGTCGTCAGAGCCGTGACCACCGTGACCACCGTCGTCGCCGCCACCGTCGTCGCCACGGCCGTTCCCGTTGTCGTTCCCGTGGTCGTCACTGCCGCCACGGCCAGGACCGGAGCCGTTCCCCACACCGGCGCCGCTGCCAGGACCCGAGTTCCCGCCGGCGGCACCGGTGCTCCCCCGGTGACGTCGGTGGTGCTCCCCGGGAGTACTGCCAGGGTCGCTGCCAGCGTCGCCCGGTTCCTCACCGACCTCGTCACCGTGATCGTCGCCCGGCTCGGCGTGGGTCCCCCTGTCGTGATCGCCAGCTGGGGTGCTGGCGTCGCCGGGCCCCCGCTCTCCCGTTCCGTCGTCGTCGGTCCCCGGGACGGCTGACGGCGTCGGTGTGATCGACCGGGCCTGGTCAGGGACACGGACGGGAACGTCGTGGCTGAACGACGCATTGCCGGCCATGCCGAATGCTGCAGGTACCCCCGCCAGTACAAAAGCGGCGGCCGCGAGAAGGTACTTGATCATGATGCAGTCCCATCATCAGGTGAATGGTTCGTGACTGCATCCACCGTCGCCGCCGCGAGGTGCGCACCGCCATCGGACCTTGGTGCTAGTACCTGACGGTGCTGGTCACGCGGGTCAGCTCAGTGGTTGCGCCACACCGGGGGCCGGCCCTCGAACCCGGCGACGAACGCCTCCGCCGCGTCGTTGGAGATCAGCAAGCGCTCGAGACGATCGCCGGACAGCTTCAACGCGGCCGCGTCGTCGAGCGAGCCGGCCGCCGCCATCACCTCGAGCGAGGACCTCAGCGCACCCGGCGCGCCGAGCAGGATCTCGGCCGCCAGCTCACGCGCACCCTTCAGCGCGTCGCCGGGCGGCACCACGCGGGCGACGAGTCCCCAGCGCTCGGCCTCGACCGCACTGATCGGTACGCCGGTGAGGATCATCCGGTTCGCCACGTTCGCCGGGACCAGCCTCGGCAACCGGACCAGCCCGCCGGACGCGGCGATGCTTCCCATCCGGGCGTGCGGCAGTCCGAGCTCGACGTGCTCCTCGGCCACGACGAGGTGACAGGCCAGGGCGATCTCCAGGGCGCCGCCGAGCGCGTTGCCGTTCAGGGCAGCGATCACGGGCTTGGTCAGGCGTCGGTGCGTCAGCCCGGCCAGTCCGCTCGCCGGCAGGTTGGCGTCGAGGGCGGCGATCGGGTGGTCGAGGTCGCTGGTGGCGGCGAAGGTCGTCGTCCCGGCTCCGGTGAGGATCGCGACCCGGAGCTCGCGGTCGGCCTCGAAGGCGTCGAAGAGTCCGGCCAGCTCGTGGTGGGCGGCCGCGTCGAGCAGGTTGCGGTCGTCGGTACCGGTCAGGGTGATCTCCAGGACGTGTCCCTGGCGCTGGATCTCGGCGTACCGGTAGCTGTCCCGGAAGCCGACCGGCACCCGCGGGACGAGCTCGTCCATCCGAGCGAGGCTGACCGCGACCCGGTTCCCCTCGGGTACCGAGCGCACCTGGATCCGGGCACCGGGGCCGCCGTCGCCCAGCAGCAGGTCGATCAGCTCGTCGTCGCCCTCGACGTTGTTCGCGAGGAACCGGCGGCCGTCGTCGAGCCGACCGACCACCACCGCGCGGCGCTGCGGGCCGTCGTACTTGACGGTCCAGGTCTCCACCGTCGCCGGGCCGTTCGCGACCACCGCGACCGGCACGTCCGGGGCCGCGTCGAGGCGCGCCTGCAGGGCCGCGTCGTCGCCGACCTCCCAGCCTCCGGGCGTCGTCGAGTAGACCCCGACGGAGTACTTGCTGAGCATCCCGCCGTTCGCACCGACCATTCCCCAGGCTCCGGGGGTACGCCGGCACCGCACCACGGTCTCGACGATCGCGTGCAGCGAGTAGCCGTTGCCGGGACCGCCGAAGAACGGCAGCCCGCCGGTCACGGTGAGCCCGCGCGGGTCCTCGGGGCTCAGACCGAGGCCTTCGGCGACCGTACTGACCGCGACCGGGAAGCAGCTGTACAGGTCGAAGCTGGCGACGTCACCGACGTCGATGCCCGCCATCGCCAGCGACTCGTCGATCGCGGTGAGCGAGGGCTCGGAGCGACTCAGGTCGGCCCGCAGCATCGCGTCCCGGTCGCGCAGGTCGCTGTGGCCGCGCAGGTAGACCCACTGCTCACGCGGTACGCCGAGCTGCTCGGCAACCTCCTCGGAGGTGATCAGCACGGCAGCCGACTGGTTGACCTTCTCCCGGGCGACCACGGCCTTCGGGTACGGGTCGACGATGACCCGGTTGTTGTCGGTCACGGTCATCAGCTCGGCCCCGGTCCGCACGGTGCGTACGGCGGAGTGCGGGTTCTCAGCCGCGATCCGGGTGAACGGCGCGAACCAGCGACCCATCTCGACCGCCTGCTCCGCGCGCGTCTGCCCGAGCCGCGCGCGCCGGGCGTTCTCGAACAGCGCGTACTGGGTGGGGGCGTCGATGAGCTGGTGCGCGACGTGGGTGCGCGTGACGATCCCGCCGAGGCCGGCACCGCGGTCCTCGTCGATGATCCCGGTGATCTCGGTCAGGTCGGGCGGATCCGGCTGGGACACCTGGGTCAGCACGGTCGAGATCGCCTCGGAGGTGACCACCAGCGCGACCCTGGTCCGACCGGCGGCGATCTCCCCGGCGAACTCGGTGACCAGCTGCTGCGGCGACTGCCCGCCCGCGACCGAGTAGATGCAGCGGGCAGGGTCGGCACCAAGCCGGCGCGCAACGGCGCGCGTGAAGTTGTCCGGGCGGCCGAGCGCGGCCGGGATCCCCGGGAAGGACTCGTCGAACTGCCGCGGGCAGGCCAGCAGGTCGATCTCGGCGGCGGCGACGCCGGCATCCGCCAGCGCGACCACGGCAGCACGAGCAGCGAGGTCGACCGGGGACAGCCCGCGGTAGTCGTCCTCGCCGAGGCGCTCGGAGTGCTGTCCGACCCCGATCAGGACGGGGGTCGATCCGGCGCGCTCGGTCATCGGGTGAGTCATGGGGTCCTGAATACCTCACTCATGACGCGCTGGACAGGTGTTCAGGCACGCTGGTCGGTAGGTGTGACCGAGCGCACGAGCCACTCCGGTGCTGCCCGGCCCGACGTACTGGGTCCGCGCCCGGTCTCAGGGCGCCTGCACCAACGCGCGCAAGGTCTGCTCCAACGCAGCCAGGGTCTCCGCGTCGAGCGACGCCAGCGCGGCCGGGGGCGCGGACTGGATCCGGTCGGCCTGGCCGGCGACCGCCTTGCCCGCCTCGGTGACGTGCACGAGCTTCGAGCGCCGGTCGGCCGGGTTGACCTCCCGGTGGACCAACCCACGTTCCTCGAGGTCGTCGACGAGCACCGTCGTGTACGGCGCATCCGTCGTCAGCGCGGCACCCAGCTCCCGCATCGGCAACGGGCCCGGGAGCAGCAGCCGCAACGCCTTGGCGCGCAGGTAGGTCATCCCGATCGCGTCCGATACTGCGAACCGACGGTCGTGCAGGTCGAGGACGAGGGTGCGCATCGCCCGCCACGCACTGGTCGCGAGGTCGTCCTGGGTGCTCATCAGGCCATCGTCCCCGTCCCGACCGCTGCTGGCACGGGCTGGTCCACCAGGAGGTCGGCCACGCGCGCGGCCGACGCCGCCGCGCGCAGCCCCGTGGTGGTGAAGCCGAGAGTGAGCACCGCACCCGCACACCCGACCACGATCCACCAGGCCGCATGGCTGGCCTGGCTGAAGCCGACGTTGCTGCCGACCGCCGTACTGACCACGGCCCCGACGACCGCGACTCCCAGCGCCGCGCCGACCTGACGGCTCGTCGACGCGATCGCGGCCGCGACCCCGGACTGGCTGCGCGGCATCCCCGAGACGGCGGCGTTGGTGATCGGCGCGTTGACGAAGCCGAAGCCGAGGCCGAACACGGAGTAGAACAGCACCAGCCAGCCGTACCCGAGGTGGTCGCTGAGGTGGGTGAGCGGCAGTGCGCCGAGCAGCATCGCCGAGCCGGCGATCATCAGCGGGATCCTCGGTCCGCGGTTGCCGACGATCCGTCCGGAGATCGGTGCGAACACGGCCGTCATCGCCGCCATCGGCAGCAGGAACAGGCCGGCGTGCAGCGCGCTCAACCCGCGGATGTCCTGCAGGTAGAGGGTGTTGAGGAACAGGAACGCGCTGAACCCGCCGAACGCGCAGACCGCGGTCAGCGTCGCGCCGGAGAACGGGATGCTGCGGAAGAAGACCAGCTCGATCAGCGGATCGGTACGCCGGGACTCGTGCAGCAGCAGCCCGACCAGGGCGAGCACACTCAGCCCGCCCAGCAGCCAGGTCTCGACCGCAGCCGCCTTCGGCGCCGCGATGATCGCGTAGACCAGCGAGACCAGCAGCACGATCACCAGGACCTGGCCGAGCGGGTCCAGCGACCGCGGCCGCGGCGCCCTGGACTCCGGCACGAAGCGCGCCGCCAGCACGAACGCGATGATCCCGATCGGCACGTTGACCCAGAAGATCGAGCGCCAGCCGATCCACTCGACCAGCGCACCGCCGAGGACCGGTCCGACACCGAGACTCACGCCGACGACCCCCGCGAAGATGCCGATCGCGCGGGCCCGCTCGCGGGCATCGGTGAAGGTGTTGCTGATGATCGACATCGCCACCGGGTTCAGCATGGAGCCGCCGACGGCCTGCACCATCCGGAACGCGATCAGCCAGCCGAGGCCCGGGGCGATGCTGCACAGCAGCGAGCCGAGGGTGAACAGCGTCAGACCCGCCTGGAACGTCCGCCGACGCCCGAACCGGTCAGCCGTGGAGCCGGAGAGCACCAGCAGGCTGGCGATCACCACCGAGTACGAGTCGACGACCCACTGCAGCCCGGAGACCGACGCCCCGAGGTCGGTACGGATCGACGGCAGCGCGACGTTCACGATCGTGACGTCCATCCCGACGATCAGCAGGCTCATGCAGCAGATCCCGAGCACCAGGGAGCGCCGGCGTGCCGTCAGCCCAGTATTAGTTGTGTTCACACAATGATTGTAGGCACACAACTAAAAATATGGTCAGCTCGGCACCGGAAGCGTCCTGCCGCCGTCCGCGGCCAGCAGCGCGCGCATGGTGCCGAGCTCCTCGATCTGCTCCGAGCTGATCCCTCGGGCAGCGGCCTTCGTGGTCGCGAGGGTGTGCTCGGCCAGCACCGCCCGGGTCATCAGCAGACCACCCTCGTGGTGGCGGATCATCAGCTGCAGGAACAGCACGTCGAACCGGCGGCCGGTCAGGTTGTAGAGGCGTTGCAGCTGCGGCGACGTCGCCATCCCGGGCATCGCGGTGCTGCCCGTCGGCATCGACATTCCCATCCACGCCATCGGGTGCTGCGAGACACCGGGCGCACCCCAGACCCGCAGCCAGCCACGCAGCAGGCCGACCTCCTGGCTCTGGCCGATCAGGATCCCCTCGGCGATCGCGCGCACCGCGGTCGTGCCCCGTGCCTGCGCGAGCTGCGCCATCAGCACGGCCTGGTCGTGGTGGACGGCCATGTCCTGCGCGAACCCGATGTCAGCGCTTCCCGGGGTCGCCGGCAGGTGCGCCGCCGCGGTCCGGTCGGTGTGATCGGGGGCGGTCGTCCGTCCGATGACGAACACGGCGCCCAGCAGCACCAGGGCGATCAGCGAAGCGGCAGCAGAACGGCGTCGGGTCACTTCCGGGTCACTTCCGGGTCACTTCCGGGGCCACGACCGGCTGTTCAGCTTCAGCACGTAGAAGCCGGACCCGGCGTCGGTGTACCAGAGCTCGCGGCGCTTCGGATCGAACGCCGGCTGGGACATGGCGACGTCGCCGGGCAGCAGACCGAACGGGCGCTCGAGGTTGGGTGGGGAGATGTAGTAGCCGATCTCGCGCGGCTTGAGCGGGTTGCGGATGTCGAAGATCCGCAGCCCCGAGTTGATCGCCGAGCAGGCCACGATCGTCGGGTTCACCTGCGTCGGTACGGCGCAGTAGTGGAACGCGTTGTCGAGGATCTTCGCTGCCGGCAGCGGCGCCGGGTCGTTGCTGGCCTGCTTGTGGTTGGCCGGCATGTTCACGGCGAGCCGGATGTTGGAAACGATCCGCGGCTTGCTCGGGTTGTCGATGTCGATGATCCGGGCGGCACCGGGGTGGTCGGTGACGGTGAGCGGGTTGAACCGGAACGCGAACTCCTCGAACTCGAGCAGGTAGTGGTGCCCGCCGCGCGTGAACGGGATCGAGTTCTGCGGGATCGAGACGGTGCCCCAGCTGCTCCGGCTGATGTCGGTGACCTTCGGGTGCGGCTTGCGCTCCTGGATCTGGCTGACGTCGAGGATGCCGAGGTTCCCGTTGATCGGATCGGTCTGGTAGAGCGTCTTGCCGTCGGCCGACAGGTTCAGCCCGTGGCTGTAGTAGCCGCCCCTCCACAGCTCCTTGGGCTTGCGCGGGTTGGTGACGTCGAAGGCGTAGATGTAGCCGGCGCCGCCCGCAACCCAGAACGTGTTGCCATCCGGGCTGAACCCGCTCTCGTGACCGGTCGCGATCGGCGTGATCGAGCGCAGCGCCGGGTGCCGGCAGTCGTGGCTGACGTCGTACAGGTCCATCGTGCCGGGCAGGGTGAGGCCGTTACCGACTTCGGCCCCGAGGAGCCCGCGCCTGGTGTTCAGGTTGAGCGACTCGTGCGGGGCGAGCATCCCGGGCGTGGTCAGCGTCGCGGTGACGTGCGGCTTCGCCGGGTTGCTCATGTCGACGACCTTCACGCCGAGCGTCGGGCCCGCGAGCAGGCTCACGACGTTCGCCGGACCGGTGAACGAGGTGTCGTAGTACGCGCAGGTGTGACCCGCCGCGTCGGCGTAGCGCCAGACCCGGAAGCCGCCGGGCGTCGAGAGCCGCGCCACCTCGTGCAGGTTGCAGGTCCAGCCTCGGCGGGCGACCTTCAGGTGCATGTCGGCCTTGGTCACCCGGCCCTGCATCCCGGCGAGCGGCCGGGAGCCGGGACCGCAGTGCGCCCTCGGTACGGCGTGCAGCGCGGGCGCCGGGATCGTCGTCACCGGAAGCTGGTTCGCGAGCTGGGCGCCGGTCAGGGCGAGCATCGCCTCGAGGTCGTTGAGCGGCAGGTTCGGCCCGACCACCCCGCCACCGCTACCGGCGGCCGCGCCGGGCGACGACGTCGAGGCCGCCAGGCTCGCGGTCAGGCCGAGGGTGAGCACGACCCCGACCAGGGCACGTCGCGTCCTGCTGCGCTGCAGTGTCATGGGGACAAGGTAGACCTGAGCGTTGCCGGAGTCCCGGCCGGAAACGACGAAGGCCCCGGATGAACCCGGGGCCTTCTTCACGTGCGCGAGGGGGGATTTGAACCCCCACGCCCTTTCGGACACTGGCACCTGAAGCCAGCGCGTCTGCCGTTCCGCCACTCGCGCGTGAAGCGGGAGACAGGCTATCCCAGACCGACGCGCCCGCCCAAACCGGGCAAGGCCCGGCACCCCCTGTCCCTATACGATCAGTCACGACACGCGGAACTGGACCGCGCGCTGACGCATGGGCAGGGGGTTCGACGTGAGCGGCCTCCAGCGATTCGAGAACAAGCTCGAGCAGATGATCTCCGGCGTGTTCGCGCGCACGTTCCGCAGCGCCGTGCAGCCGGTGGAGATCTCCTCGGCGCTCACCCGCGAGATCGACAACTCCGCCCAGGTGCTCAGCCGCGACCGCCGGCTGGTGCCCAACGACTTCCACGTCGAGCTCTCCGGCGCCGACCACGAGCGCCTGGCCGCGCTCGGCGACGCGCTGCCGGCCGAGCTCGCCGGGCTGCTCAAGGACCACGCCGCGGCGCAGTCCTACGTCTTCACCGGACCGGTCAGCATCGTCCTGGAAACAGCCGACGACCTGACCACCGGACGCTTCCGGGTCCGCAGCAAGGCGGTCGCCAAGGTCAGCCAGTCCGGGCCCGACATCACCGCCACCCAGGTACGCCGCGCCCGCGCCGTCCTGGAGATCAACGGCGAGCACCTCCCGCTGGCCGCACCCGGGATCGTCGTGGGCCGCGGGAACGACGCCGACCTGCGGGTCAACGACCCCGGGGTGTCCCGTCGGCACGCGGAGTTCCGGGTCTCCGAGGACGCCGACGGACCGCGGGTGAGCGTGCACGACCTGGGCTCGACCAACGGCGTCCTGGTCAACGGCAAGCGCGTCGAGAACGCGGCGCTGGCCGACGGTGCCGAGATCCGGATCGGGAACACCTCCATCACGCTGCACCAGAGGCGCGGCTGATGTCCGAGCTGACACTGGTCCTGGTCCGCTTCGGGTACCTCGCGGTGCTCTGGATCTTCGTGCTCTCCGCGGTCTCGGTGATCCGCTCCGACATGTTCGGCGCCCGGGTCGCCCGGCAGGCCAGTCGCGACCAGGCCGGCAGGTCCCAGGAACGACGCGCGGCGAAGGCAGCCGGCAAGACCCGCTCGAAGCCGGTCAGGCCACGGCGCGGCGACCCGACCTCGGTGGCGATCCTCGAAGGCGGCAACTCCGGCGAGGTGGTCTCGCTCGATGGGGCGCCGCTGCTGATCGGCCGGGGCAACGACGCCGCGATCCGCCTCGACGACGACTACGTCTCGACCCGGCACGCGCGGATCGCCAGCTCCGGTGACCAGTGGTACGTCGAGGACCTCGGCTCCACCAACGGCACGTACGTCGGCTCGACCCGGATCACCCAGGCCACCGCGATCTCGCTGGGCACCCAGATCCGGATCGGCAAGACCATCCTGGAGCTGCGGAAGTGAGCCGCGGATGAGCCTGCAGCTCCGTTTCACCGCCCTCTCCGACGTGGGCAGGGTCCGACGCGACAACCAGGACTCCGGGTACGCCGGCCCGCACCTGCTGGTGGTCGCTGACGGTGTCGGCGGAGCGGCTCGCGGCGACATCGCGAGCAGCGCGACCCTCGAGGTGATCCGCAAGCTCGACGTACCACCCGGCAACGACCCGCTGAGCGAGCTCGCCGCGACGATCCACCTGGCCCACGACCGGCTGGCGGAGATCGTCGAGCAGCACCCGGACCTGGACGGCACCAGCACGACCGTCACGGCCGCCGTCTTCGACGGCACCCACCTGAGCATCGGGCACGTCGGGGACAGCCGCGGCTACCTGATGCGCGACGGCGCCCTGGAACAGCTCACCGCCGACCACACCCTGGTCCAGAGCCTGGTCGACGAGGGCCGGATCACCGAGGAGGAGGCACGGGTGCACCCGCACCGCAACCTCATCCTGCGCGCGGTCGACGGGGTGCACGAACCCGAGCCCGACCTGCTGACCGTGCCGCTCCAGGTGGGCGACCGGCTGCTGCTCTGCTCCGACGGGTGCGCCGGCGTCCTGGTCGACGACCAGCTCGCGGCGATCCTGGTCCGGGACCCGCTCGAGGACGCCGCCGCCCAGCTGATCCGGGCCTCGCTCGAAGCAGGCAGCTCGGACAACGTCACCGTGGTCGTCGCGGAGGTCACCGAGGACGGCGACGGCGGTGACGACGAAGGAGACGCCCCGGCCCTGATCGTCGGAGCGGCCGCGACCGCGCCGCACCTGCGCCTGGCCGACGAGTCCACCGGCAACCTGACCGACTCCGAGCTCGCTGCGCTCGGCGAGGTCGGCGAGCGCTCCGAGGAGGTCGATCCCGAGGACATCCGGTACGCGCCGCAGCCGCCGCCCGGTGCCCGGTGGGCTTCGCGCATCGCGATCCTGGTCGTCGTCCTGGTCCTGCTCGGCGGTGGCGGCTGGGGTGCGTACGCCTACTCGCAGACGCGCTACTACGTCGGCGAGGACAACGGGAACGTCGCGATCTTCAAGGGCGTGGAGCTCAACCCGCGCTTCGTGCCGCCGCTGCACCACGTCTACACGGCGTACGGGATCAAGGTCTCCACGCTCCAGAACTTCTACCTGCGCGACCAGGTCGTGAACGGGAAGACGGTCCCGAGCCTGGATGCGGCGAAGAAGTACGTCGCGCACCTGACCTGCGTCGATCCGGCCTCGACGTCGGTGGCGGTGCCGAAGCCCACGGGCACGCCGACGGCCAAGAAGTCGCCCGCCAAGCACAAGAAGGCGGACTCGAAGAAGGCCACCACCAAGGCGACCACGAAGGTCACCAAGGCCCCCGCGACGACGCCGACCAAGTCGCCGACCGCTACGCCCACGACCAGCCCGGGCACCACGGCCGCGACCAACCCGGGCACCCCCAGCGACTGCACCGGGTCGCAATGAGTCGTCAAGACCGTACCGGCGCTGCGCGGCGCGCACCGGGTCCCGGGCCGCTGATGGAACTCGTCCACCGCCGCCGTCGCGGGGCCGAGCTCTTCCTGCTGCTGCTCAGCCTGGTGGTCGGGATCGGCGCGTACGCCGCCGTCGGGATCGGGGTGGACGGCAAGGTCCCGGCCGACATCATCACGTACGGCGGCTCGCTCAGCGCCCTGGTGATCGCGGCGCACGTCACCGTGCGACTCAAGGCCGCGTACGCCGACCCGGTGCTGCTCCCGATCGTGAGCGCGCTGAACGGCCTCGGCCTGGCGATGATCCACCGGATCGACCTCGCTCCCACCGGGCACCCGGCACACAGCAAGTTCGCCGCCGCCCAGCTGGTCTGGATGATGCTCGGGGTGCTCGGCTTCATCACCGTGCTGGTCGTGATCCGCGACCACCGCCGGTTGCAGGCCTTCACCTACACGTTCGGCCTCGCAGCCGTCGTGCTGCTGCTGCTGCCGCTGCTGCCCGGGGTCGGCAAGACCATCAACGGCGCCCGGATCTGGATCCACGTCGGCGCGCTGAGCTTCCAACCCGGTGAGGTCGCCAAGGTCCTGCTGGTGATCGCGTTCGCCGGTTACCTGGTGCTGCACCGGGACGCGCTCGCCCTCGCCGGCCGCCGGGTGCTGTTCGTCGACCTGCCCCGCGGTCGCGACCTCGGTCCGATCCTCGGGATGTGGTTGATCAGCCTGAGCATCCTGGTCTTCCAGAACGACCTCGGATCCTCGCTGCTCTTCTTCGGGCTCTTCCTGGTGATGCTCTACGTCTCCACCGAGCGCCCCGGCTGGCTGCTGGTCGGCGGGGTGCTCTTCGGCATCGGCGCGTACTTCGGCTACCTGACGACCGCGCACGTGCAGGTCCGCGTCACCGCGTGGCTGCACCCGTTCGCCAAGGACTCGGGCGCCTACCAGCTCGTGCAGGGCATGTACGGGATGGCCTGGGGCGGGCTCACCGGACGCGGCCTCGGTCAGGGCGCACCGCAGACGACGCCGATCTCCTGGTCGGACTTCATCCTGCCCTCGCTCGGCGAGGAGCTCGGCCTGACCGGCGTCCTCGCGATCATCCTGCTCTACGGCCTGCTCGTGGAGCGGGGCCTGCGGACGGCCCTGATCTGCCGCGACAACTTCGGCAAGCTGATGGCTGCCGGCCTCGCATTCGTCTTCGCCCTGCAGGTGTTCGTGGTCGTCGGAGGCGTCACCCGGCTGATCCCGCTGACCGGCCTGACCACGCCGTTCCTGTCCCAGGGCGGCTCCAGCCTGGTCGCCAACTGGGTGATCATCGCGCTGCTGCTGCGTATCTCGGACCAGGCCCGACGGCCACCGCCGGAGTTCTCCGACGTGTCCGAGGACATGGACTCCACCCAGGTGGTGAGCATGCGATGAACCGCCCGATCCGCAACCTCGCGATCGCGTGCCTGGTCCTGTTCGCGGCACTGATGATCAACGTGACCTACCTGCAGTACTGGCAGGCCGACAACCTCACCTCGCTGACCAAGCACCCCGACAACGTCCGGGTCGCCGACTCCGCGTTCGCCGAGCCCCGCGGGGCGATCCTGGTGAAGGGCCACGCGGTCGCGCAGAGCAAGAAGTCGGGCGACCGCTACAAGTACCTGCGCACCTACCCCTCGGGCGCGGAGTACTCCGACGTCACCGGGTACTTCACCCGCACGCTCGGCATCGGCGGCATCGAGGCCACCCAGAACGACGTGCTGACCGGGAACTCGTCGAGCCTGTTCGTGAACCGGGTCATCGACCTGCTCGGCAACCAGAACCCGCAGGGCGGGATCGTCAGCCTGACCATCAACCCGGCGGCGCAGAAGGCGGCGTACGACGGGTTGAGGGCCCTCGGCAGCAGGATCCAGGGTGCGGTGGTGGCGATCGAGCCGGCCACCGGCCGGATCCTGGCGATGGTCTCGAGCCCGACGTTCAACCCGAACCGGCTGGCGGGGCACAACTTCACGAAGGCGAAGGCGAACTACGACCGGTTGCTCGCCGACAAGCTGGAGCCGCTGAACAACCGCGCGATCGAGCTGCGGCTGCCGCCGGGGTCGACCTTCAAGCTGGTCACCGCCGCGGCGGCGCTGTCGAGCGGCAAGTACACGCCGAACTCGCTGGTCCCCGGTGGCACCACGCTCAACCTGCCGGAGACCAGCCACGTGCTGACCAACGAGAACGGCGAGTCCTGCGGCGGTCCCAAGATCACCCTGACCCGCGCGCTCGAGGTCTCCTGCAACGTCGCCTTCGGCACCGTCGGTCTGAAGATCGGCGCCGACGCGATCAAGAAGCAGGCCGAGAAGTTCGGCTTCGAGCAGCCCCCGTTCTTCGACGACCTCGACGACCAGCTCACCCACCAGGCGACCAGCGTCTTCGGCACCCCGGACCGCCCGCAGACAGCGCTGTCGGCGATCGGTCAGTCGGACGTCCAGGCGACACCGCTGCAGATGGCGATGGTCGCCGCCGGGATCGCCAACAACGGCGAGGTGATGAAGCCCTACCTGGTCAACGAGATCAGCTCGGCCGACCTCGGCGTCGTGAAGCTGACCCCGTCGAAGGTGCTCACCGCGCACGCGGTCTCCGCGTCGGTGGCCCGCGAGCTCACCGAGATGATGGTCGGCGTGGTGACCAACGGCACCGGCCGGACGGCGCAGATCCCCGGGATCCAGGTGGCCGGCAAGACCGGCACCGCGCAGAGCCTGGCCAGCCGACCGCCGTACGCGTGGTTCGTCTCGTTCGCCCCGGCCACCTCCGCGCGGGTCGCGGTGGCGGTGCTCATCCAGGACGCGAACGTCGAGCGCAACGCCATCTCCGGCAGCGGCCTCGCCGCGCCGATCGCCAAGGCCGTGATGGAAGCGGTGTTGAACCAGTGAACGCCCACAAGGCATCGTGCTCGGAGTGGCACGAGCCGGATCCGACCGCAACAGAAGCAACGAGGGGACACCTCCATGGTTGAGCCAACCGGACCGCACCGCATCGGCGGCCGCTACGAGATCGGCGAGCTGCTCGGCAGGGGCGGGATGGCCGAGGTCCGCAAGGGCACCGACATCCGCCTCGGCCGCACGGTCGCGGTCAAGAGGCTGCGCACCGACCTCGCCAGCGATGCGACCTTCCAGGCCCGGTTCCGCCGGGAGGCCCAGTCGGCTGCCTCGCTGAACCACCCGGCGATCGTCTCGGTCTACGACACCGGCGAGGAGCTGTCCACCGACGGCTCGAACGTCTCCCAGCCGTACATCGTGATGGAGTACGTCGCCGGGCGCACCCTGCGCGACATCCTGCGCGAGGGCCGCAAGATCCTTCCCGAGCGGGCCCTGGAGATCACCTCGGGCGTCCTCGGCGCCCTCGACTACAGCCACCGGGCCGGGATCGTGCACCGCGACATCAAGCCGGCCAACGTGATGCTCACCCCGGCCGGTGACGTGAAGGTGATGGACTTCGGGATCGCCAGGGCGATCTCGGACGCGCAGAGCACGATGACCCAGACGGCCGCCGTCGTCGGCACCGCGCAGTACCTCTCGCCCGAGCAGGCGCGCGGCGAGACCGTCGACTCCCGCTCCGACGTCTACTCCACGGGGTGCCTGCTCTACGAGCTGCTCACCGGCCGGCCGCCCTTCGTGGGCGACAGCCCCGTCGCCGTGGCCTACCAGCACGTGCGCGAGCAGGCGCCGCCGCCGTCGAGCCACGACGACGACCTGACCCCCCAGATCGACTCCATCGTGATGAAGTCGCTCGCCAAGAACGTCGGCGACCGCTACCCGAGCGCCGCCGCCATGCGCGCCGACATCGACCGCTACCTCGCCGGCAAGCCGGTGCAGGCCCCCGCCGTGCTGCCCCCGCCGGCGGAGGCGTTCGTGCCCACCGCCCCGCCGACCCAGCTGCCGACGGCGATGCCGGCCGCCGACGAGGACGAGCCACGCGAGCGGAAGCGTCGGGGGCCGCTCGTGCTGCTGATCGTCCTGCTCGTCGCCCTGATCGCTGCCGCGCTCGTCTTCGGGCCCAAGCTGTTCGAGTCCCACAACCAGCAGGTCGCCGTACCCACCGTGACGGGCCTGACCCGTGCCGAGGCGGAGACCCGCATCCAGAACGCCGGGCTCGAGGTCGGCGACGTCACCCAGGCCGCCAGCAAGGACGTCGCCGCCGGCCGGGTGATCTCCCAGGACCCCGACGACACCTCCGAGACCGACCGCGGCGCGACCGTCGACCTCGTCGTCTCCAACGGCAAGCCGCAGGTGCGCCTCCCCGACGTGGTGGGCCAGGGCAAGAACGCGGCCGCCCAGCAGCTG
>JAOPXD010000120.1 GCA_025965315.1 Marmoricola sp. | reverse complement strand
TCACGTGTTACTCACCCGTTCGCCGCTCGTGTACTCCCGAAGGAGCCTTACCGCTCGACTTGCATGTGTTAAGCACGCCGCCAGCGTTCGTCCTGAGCCAGGATCAAACTCTCCATTGAAATCTAGCTGCCAACCACCGAAGCGGCTGACAAATCTCTTAGATGTTTTTCTCCTGGCAAGAGACCGAATCGCCGACAATATTGTCGGAATCATCGTTTCTTACCAAAGGAACCATCGACCATCAACGCCCGGCAAACCGGACGTATCGTGCCGACGGGTATCAAACTAATTCGTCGACTTTTGGCACACGGTTGAGTTCTCAAGGATCAAGCGCGCACCGCAACGCAGTCTCTCGACCTGTTGGGGGGCAACCTGGTAAAACTTACCGGTCTTGGCTTGCCGAGTCAAATCGGCTTCTTGGCCCGGTTCCCCTGCGCCGGTCCCCTCCTGGGAGCTGGTCGGAGGCCGCTAGCGCGCGCACTCGTTCCGCCTCGTCAGAGGGGAGTTGCAAGGGGGGTGGTCGTTCCGGGCCGGCCGCCCAGCCTCTCGGCTTTGCGTCCCGCCGCTCGGTGCGACATGGAGAACATTATGGGTCTGTTTCGCGCTCGTCAAATCGAGTCGGTGTGGCCCGGGCCACATTTTACGTTCTCGCAGGTCAGAGGCGTTTTCGCGGTCCAGAACCAGCGCGCGGGAACGGCCCGGCCGCCCGAATCCGGTGTCCACGGAGCGAAACGAACAACAACGGTGTCATTCGAACTCCGCCCCGACGACGGTTCGCGCTGACCCTGGAACCGCACATCCGGCGATCCTCATCGCCTCGATCAGCTCGGATCCCAGGTCGGAAAACATGCGTTCGACGCCGGTTCGACCAGCCACCGCGAGCGCCCAGAGTGGAAGTCGACCCAGGAACACGGCGTCAGCACCCAGCGCGAGTCCGGTCAGCACGCCCACACCGTCGCGCACTCCCCCATCGACGTACACCTCGCACGACCCGGAAACCGCCTCGACGACTCCCGCCAGACGCGACGCGGTCGACACCGAACGATCGAGCTGACGTCCGCCGTGGTTGGAGACCCAGACCGCCGCGGCCCCTGCTTCCACGCAGACGCGCGCATCGTCGCGGCGCAGCACTCCCTTGACCACGACCGGTAGCCCGGTGACGTCGCGCAGCCAGGTGACGTCGGCCGGTCCGAGGTCCTGTGCCTTCGGTGCGTCCGCGGCGTCGCCCAGGTTGGTTCGCAGCCACCTCCGCGGGACCTGGCCGAGGACGCTGGGCCGACCGCCATCCGCCTTGGCCGCGACCACCGGCGTGTCAGCTGTCAGCACGACCGCCCGGCATCCGGCGCCGACGGCCGCCTCGAGCATCGGCAGGGCGAGACTCCGTTCCTGCGGCAGGTAGGCCTGCAACCACCAGCCGACGCCCGTCGCGGCGACCTCGTCGAAGGTGGCCGCTGCATTGCTGGAAAGGACCATCGGGCAGTGAGCAGCCGCAGCGGCGGTCGCCATCGCGACCTCACCCTCCCGGTGCGCAGCACGCTGCAACGTGGTCGGCGCGATCCCGAGCGGTGCGGCGTACGAGACGCCGAGCATCGAGGTCGCCAGGTCCACGTCCCGGACGTCGGCGAAGATCCGTGGCACCAGCCGGTACCGCTGCCACGCAGCCGCTGCCTCGTCCGCCGAGGTCGAGGCTCCGGAGCCCTGTCGGAAGTACTCGTACACCTCCGGCGGCAGGACGCGGCTCGCCTCACCTTCCAGCGCTGCGAGCCAGGACGCGGTCACGGCTCAGCCGATCTCCACGCCGGCGAGGTTCCGCTTGCCCCGGCGGAGAACCAACCAGCCGCCCGCAACGACGTGCGACCCGTCCGGCACGAGCTCAGGATCGGTGACCCGTTCGTTGTTCAGGTACGCCCCACCCTCGGTGATGGTGCGGCGCGCCTCGCCCTTGCTCCTGACCAGGCCCGCTGCCACCAGCAGGTCGACGTACGGGGTGCCGAGCTCCGCACGGGTCGCGCCGGCTTCCCGCAGGGCCGCGCTGAGCGTTGCCGGATTCAGGTCACCGAGGTCGCCGCTGCCGAAGAGCGCTGCGGCCGCGGCTTTCGCGTTCGCGGTCTCCGTCGCTCCGTGGACCAAGGTCGTGACCTCATCGGCCAAGGCCTTCTGACCGGCGCGCAGGAACGGCTTCTCGGCGGTCTCGGCCTCGAGCGAATCGATCTCCGGCCTCGAGAGGAAGGTGAACACCCGGAGCAGCTCGCCGACCTTGGCGTCCTCGGCGTTCAGCCAGAACTGGTGGAACGCGTACGGCGACATCATCGCCGGGTCGAGCCAGAGCGCACCGCCCTCGGTCTTGCCGTACTTGGTGCCGTCCGACTTGGTGATCAGCGGAGTGGCGAAGGCGTGCGCCTTGCCGCCCTCGGCACGCCTGATCAGCTCGACACCGCCCGTCAAGTTGCCCCACTGGTCGGACCCGCCGAACTGCACCGTCACGCCGTGCTGGCGGTACAGCTCGAGGAAGTCCATCGACTGCAGCAGGATGTAGCTGAACTCGGTGTAGCTGATGCCCGCCTCGAGCCTGCTCTTCACCACGTCGCGGGCGAGCATCCGGTTGACCGGGAAGTGCTTGCCGATGTCGCGCAGGAAGTCGATGGTGGAGAGCGATGCGGTCCAGTCGTAGTTGTTGACCATGACCGCGGCGTTCCCGCCCTCGAAGGACAGGAACGGCTCGATCTGCCGTCGTACCCGGCCCACCCAGTCCTGCACGGTGTCCAGCGAGTTCAGCGTGCGCTCCCCCGAGTCCCGGGGGTCGCCGATCATCCCGGTCGCGCCTCCGACGAGCGGGTACGGCGTGTGCCCTGCCTGCTGGAGCCGTCGAGCGGTGAGGATCTGCACGAGGTTGCCCAGGTGCAGGCTCGGAGCCGTCGGGTCGAAGCCGACGTAGAAACGAACTCCACCGGGCTCCGTCGTGCTGAGCGCAGCGCGCAACGCATCGAGATCGGTCGAGTGCGCGAGGAGTCCGCGCCACTCGAGATCGTCCAGGAGGTGGGGATCGACAGTCACGGTGCAAGCCTGCCGTATCGGCTCGCGCGCGGACGAACCGGCTCGCCCCCGCAGGTCAGCGGATGCCGAACTTCCGCATGTACCGCATCGTCTTGACGGTGATGTCGACCTGCTTGTCCCAGTCGGTGTCCGGCTTGTTGCTGAGCACCTGCTTCTTGAGCACCGCGACGTTCTGGACGTCGGTGTACTTCAGCATGCCGGCGTCGCCGTGGCGGCTGCCGACCCCGGAGGTCTTGAGGCCGCCCGAGGTGCTCTTCTTCGACGCGTACGACGCTGCCAACCCGTCGTTGATGTTGATGTTGCCGGCCTCGATCCGGCGCCCGACTGCTTCGGCGGCCTTGAGGTCCTTGCCCCAGACGCTGGCGTTCAGGCCGTAGTCGGTGTCGTTCGCCAGCGCGATCGCCTCGTCGACGGACTTGTAGGTGTAGATCGAGGTGACGGGCCCGAAGGTCTCCATCTTCGCCAGGATCATGTCGGGCGTGATGTCGGTCAGGACGGTCGGCTCGAAGAACGCCGGGCCCAGGTCCGGGCGCGCCTTGCCGCCGGTGAGAACGGTCGCCCCCTTGCTGATGGCGTCCTCGACGTGCGACTGGACCCGCTCGCGCTGCGGAACCGAGACCAGTGAGCCCATGTCCGGGCTGAAGTCGTAGGTCGCGTCCACGCCGATCGCCTGAGCGGCCTCGATGAACCGCCGGGTGAACTCGTCCTTGCGCTTCTCCGAGACGTAGATCCGCTCGATGTGCATGCAGGCCTGACCGGTGTTCAGGAACGCGGCCATGATCGTCCCCGGGATGACCTCGTCGAGGTCCGCGTCGTCCAGGACGATCAACGGGTTCTTGCCGCCCAGCTCCAGCGTGCAGCCGGTCAGGTTCTGTCCCGCCTGGGCGCCGATGACCCGACCGGTCGCGGTCGAACCGGTGAACATCACGTAGTCGGCGTTCTCGATGATGGTCGAGCCGATGTCGGGGCCCTCGCCGCAGACGATCTGGATCAGGCCGGCCGGCATGCCGGCTTCGTAGAGCAGACCCACGCCGAAGGCGACGTTGAGGGTGGACTTGTTGTCGGGCTTGAGCACGACGCCGTTGCCCGCGATCAGGGCCGGCATCGCATCCGACAGGCTGGTGGCGAACGGGAAGTTCCACGGCGAGATCAGGCCAATGACGCCCTTCGGCAGCCGGACCTCGGTCGAGGTCGACACGAACGGCACCACCCCGCCGTGCTTCTTCTCGGCCAGGATCCGCGGAGCCGCCTTGATGTAGTGGCTGGTGACCATCAGGACGTCGCAGGTCTCCTCGAACGCCATCCGACGTGCCTTGCCGGTCTCGACCTGCATCAGGTCGGCGATGATCAGGCCGTTGTCGAGCAGGAGATCGTGGAAGCGCTTCATCACGTCGATGCGCTGCTTGAGCGGCCAGGACGCCCAGACCGCCTGCGCCTTGCGGGAGGCCGCGTACGCCGTCTCGACGTCCTCGGGGCTCGACTGCGGCAGGTCGAGAACCTTGTCCCCGGTGTAGACCTCGGTGAGCTCGTAGGAGCGCCCGCTGGTGGAGACCACCATGCCGGTCAGCTTCGCGAGGAGTTCAGGGGTGATCGCAGACGGCAGACTCATGGATGAAACTGTAACTCGTTCTAGTTCTGCTGTCATCGGGTCGGCGAGGTACCGGGACGTGCCTTCGCTGCGACGTACCGGCTCACCGACGGAGCGCCGCTGATCCAGAACCGCCAGGGCCAGTCGGGCGCAGCACGGAGCCCGACGCGGGGCCCGCTCGCGATCGCGTCGGCTGGAACCGGATCACCCAGGGTCAAGGTCACCTGCCCCGTGCGCAGGTCGGTTCCGGTCAGGGTCAGGTCGATGCCCAGGGCCCGGCAGAGGCTGGCCGGACCGCGGGCCAGCTCGCGGTCGGCCACGTCACCACGCCGCGCACGCGCCACCTCGAGTCCGCCGACCACCTCGCCGGCCCTGATCAGGACGGCTGACGGCGTGCCCTCGGGGCCGCAGACGACGTTGCAGCAGTGGTGCATCCCGTAGACGAAGTAGACGTAGAGGAAACCTGACGGGCCGAACATGATCCGGTTGCGGGGCGTCGGACCGCGGAAGGCGTGGCTGCCGGGGTCGTTCGGGCCGTCGTACGCCTCGACCTCGGTGATCCGTACGGCGACCTCGCCGTGCCGCAGCGTGGCGCCCAGCAGCCGCGGCGCGACGTCCAGCACCGGACCGGTGAGCACGTCGGTCAGCTGGTCGTTCATGGCGGGAGTCTCACACGCTGTCGGTGACCAGTGGCAGGGTGCTGCCATGCCGGTGACCATCCAGGACGTCCGCGACATCGCGCTGGTCCTCCCGCGCGCCTACGAGGCCCAGGTGCGCGAGGCGACGAAGTTCCGCGTCGGTCAGATCGTCTTCGCCGCGGTCTCTCCCGACGAGACCCGGCTGGGATTCGGGTTCCCGCGCGACGAGCGCGAGGGTCTGGTCGCCAGCGACCCGGAGAAGTTCATGCTGCCCCGACCCTCGGA
>JAOPXD010000116.1 GCA_025965315.1 Marmoricola sp. | reverse complement strand
GCACAGAACTGAAAATCGGAACGTGTGCGGCAGCCTGCGCACGCTCCACCACAGGAAGCAGAACAATGGCAGTCGTCACCATGCGCCAGCTCCTCGAGAGCGGCGTCCACTTCGGGCACCAGACCCGACGTTGGAACCCGAAGATGAAGCGCTTCATCATGACCGAGCGCAACGGCATCTACATCATCGACTTGCAGCAGTCGCTGTCGTACATAGACACCAGCTACGCGTTCATCAAGGACAACGTGGCCAAGGGCGGCACGATCATGTTCGTGGGCACCAAGAATCAGGCCCAGGAAGCGATCGCCGAGCAGGCCACGCGCGTCGGGATGCCCTACGTGAACCAGCGCTGGCTCGGTGGCATGCTCACCAACTTCCAGACGATGAGCCAGCGGATCAACCGGCTCAAGGAGCTCGACGACGTCGACTTCGAGACCGTCGCCGGTTCCGGTCGGACCAAGAAGGAGCTCCTGCAGATGAAGCGGGAGCACATCAAGCTCGACAAGACCCTCGGTGGCATCCGCGACATGGGCCGGACCCCGTCCGCCGTCTGGATCGTCGACACCAACAAGGAGCACCTCGCGGTCGACGAGGCGCGCAAGCTGCACATCCCGATCATCGCGATCCTCGACTCCAACTGCGACCCGGACCTGGTCGACTACCCGATCCCGGGCAACGACGACGCCATCCGCGCGGTCGGTCTGCTGACCCGCGTCATCGCTGATGCCGTTGCCGAAGGCCTGATCGCCCGTTCGGGCCTGAAGACCGAGGGTGACGACAAGGCGATCGGCGCCGACGAGCCGCTGGCCGACTGGGAGCGTGCGCTGCTCGAGGGCGAAGCCGACAAGGTCGCCGTCGCGGCCACCGGTGGCGACGCTGCCACCGACGAGACCCCGGCTGCGCAGGCCACCGGTGCTGCTGCCGAGGCCGCTGACGCTGCCGAGGTCGTCGCCGAGGTCGAGGCTGCTGCTGAGCCCGTGGTCGAGGTTGCTGCCGAGCCGGTCGCCGAGGTCGAGGCTGCTGCTGAGCCCGTGGCCGAGGTTGCTCCTGAGGCGACCGAGGCGACTGACGAGACCAAGGAGGCCTGAGGCGTGGCGATCTCCGCTGCTGACGTCAAGAAGCTCCGCGAGCTCACCGGCGCCGGGATGATGGACTGTAAGAAGGCGCTGGAAGAGGCCGTCGGCGACTTCGAGAAGGCGTCCGAGCTGCTCCGCATCAAGCTCGGCAAGAAGGCCGCCGAGCGCGGTGCCGAGCGCGAGGCCACTGCTGGTCTGGTCGCGAACTCGGGCGGCGCGCTGGTCGAGCTCAAGAGCGAGACCGACTTCGTCGCCAAGAACGACGCGTTCATCACCGCTGCCCAGAAGATCGCCGACGCTGCCGCCGGCGCCCAGGCTGCTGACGTTGAGGCGCTCAAGGCGGTCCCGCTGGACGGCAAGACCGTCGGCGAGATCGTCGAGGACCTCGCGGTCACGATCGGCGAGAAGATCGAGCTCGGGCAGGTCGCCTACTTCGGCGGTCAGTCCGTGGTCTACCTGCACAAGCGGTCGGCGGACCTGCCGCCTGCTGTCGGTGTCCTCGTCGAGTACGACGGTGACGGCGCTGACGCTGCTCGCGGTGCCGCGATGCAGATCGCGGCGATGAAGCCGACGTACGTCTCCCGTGACCAGGTCCCTGCGGACGTGGTCGCCAAGGAGCGTGAGATCGGTGCTGCGATCGCCCGTGAGGAAGGCAAGCCCGAAGGTGCGATCGAGAAGATCGCCGAGGGTCGTCTCAACGGCTTCTTCAAGGACGTCGCCCTGCTCGACCAGCCGTCGGTGACCGACTCCAAGAAGTCGGTCAAGGCGGTCCTGGACGAGGCCGGCATCACCGTGAAGCGGTTCGCCCGCTTCGAAGTGGGAGCCTGATAACCCAGCATCCCGATCAGGGATACTCCAAGCCAGACATCAACGAGGAGGCCGGCCCGATGAGCACCACCACGATCATCGGACCGGCCTTCTCGCACGCCCGGGTTGCTCCGGGCGCGGGCCAGCCGTCGACGAGGGAGAACTAGATGACGTACAAGCGGGTACTGCTCAAGCTCTCCGGCGAGGTCTTCGGCGGGGGCAACGTCGGGGTCGATCCTGACGTCGTCCAGACGATCGCGCGCGAGATCGCCTCGGTGCAGCGGGCGGGCTTCGAAGTGGCCGTGGTCACCGGCGGCGGCAACTTCTTCCGCGGCGCCGAGCTCCAGCAGCGTGGCATGGACCGAGCCCGGGCCGACTACATGGGCATGCTCGGCATCGTGATGAACTGCCTGGCGCTCCAGGACTTCCTGGAGAAGGAAGGCATCGAGACCCGCGTCCAGACCGCGATCACGATGGGCCAGGTCGCCGAGCCCTACATCCCGCGTCGCGCGATCAGGCACATGGAGAAGGGCCGGGTCGTGATCTTCGGCGCCGGTGCCGGGATGCCGTACTTCACCACCGACACGGTCGCAGCGCAACGCGCGCTGGAGACCAAGTGCGAGGTGGTACTGATGGGCAAGAACGGTGTCGACGGCGTCTACAACGCTGACCCGCGCAAGGACCCCAACGCGGTCAAGTACGACGAGGTCAGCTTCCAGGAGGCCCTGCAGAAGGGCCTCAAGGTCGCCGACGCGACGGCGTTCGCGATGTGCATGGAGAACGACCTGCCCATGATCGTGTTCGGGATGGAGCCCGAGGGAAACATCCTGAGGGTCGTTCAGGGTGAGAAGATCGGCACGTTGGTGAGCAGCATGCCGACCGGTACGGACAAGGAGCAGCAGTGATCAACGAGACTCTCAACGAGGCCGACCAGAAGATGGGGAAGTCGGTCAGTGCGACGCGGGAAGAATTCGCCGCGATCCGGGCCGGCCGGGCCGCGCCGAGCATGTTCTCCAAGTTGACAGCCGAGTACTACGGCACGCCGACACCGATCCAGCAGCTCGCGTCGTTCACCGCTCCCGAGGCCCGGATCATCATCGTGGCGCCGTTCGACGTCACCGCGATGCCCGCCATCGAGAAGGCGATCCGTGAGTCCGACCTGGGCGTGAACCCGTCCAACGACGGCAAGACGATCCGCTGCGTGTTCCCCGAGCTCACCGAGGAACGGCGCAAGGAGTACGTGAAGATCGCCCGTACCAAGGCTGAGGACGGCAAGATCAGCGTCCGCAACATCCGCCGCAACGCCAAGCAGGACCTCGAGAAGCTCGAGAAGGACGGCGAGGTCGGCAAGGACGACGTCACCGGCGCCGAGAAGCGCCTCGACGGTCTGACCAAGAAGCACACCGAGGAGATCGAGGAGCTGCTCAAGAGCAAGGAAGCCGAGCTGCTCGAGGTCTGAGCGGACCCACTCACCATGACTGCGAACCGATGACAGTGGCCGACGCGGCCGTGCCCGCGCCCCAGCAGGACCATGGCCGTGCCGGCCGGGACCTGCGCGCCGCGGTGACCTCGGCCGTCCTGCTGCTCGCCGTGATCGGTGGCTCGCTCTTCTTCTGGAAGACCGCGTTCCTGTTCGTCGTGATGGCAGCGGTCGTCGTCGCGGTCTGGGAGCTGCACCGGGGCCTGTTGGCCAAGGCGATCGACATCCCCGAGCAGCCGTTGATGATCGGCGGCGCCGTGATGGTGGCCGTCGCGTACTTCTGGGGCGCGCCTGCCCTGGTGACCGCAACTGCGGTCACCGCGCTGATCGTGATGCTCTGGTTGCTGCGGCGGGGTGTGGACGGGTTCGTCCAGAACGCGTCGGCGGCGGTGTTCACGCTGATCTACGTCCCGTTCCTCGGCTCGTTCGTGGCACTGATGCTCGCCGAGGGCGGCGACTGGAGGACGACCGACCACCTCGACGCGGGCGTCAAGGGGATCTGCGCCTTCATCGGGGTCACCATCGCCAGCGACATCGGCGGCTACATCGCCGGTGTGCTGTTCGGCAAGCACCCGATGGCACCGGTGATCTCCCCCAAGAAGTCCTGGGAGGGTTTCGCGGGCTCCGCGATCGCGTGCGTCGGAGCCGGGATCGGTCTGGTCGCCTGGCTCGGCGGCGACCTCTGGGTCGGCATCGCCCTGGGCCTGATCGCGGTCGTGATGGCCACCCTCGGAGACCTGGTCGAGTCGGTGATGAAGCGCGACCTCGGCATCAAGGACATGAGTCAGATCATCCCGGGGCACGGCGGCCTGATGGACCGGCTCGACTCGCTGCTGGCCACGATCGCGCCGATCTGGCTGCTGCTGCACTACCTCGTCTTCAACTGAGTACGTGTACGGATGTCGACCGTCGTCGGACCGTGAAGACTCGGGGCATGTTCACCCGTGCGCGCCTCGTCCTCGTCGCTGTCAGCGGCCTGGTCGTTGTCGTCTCTGTGGTTGTCGTCGTGACCTCGCAGACGGGATCGCGGTCTACCCACAGCCCGGGCTGGAAGCAGGCTGATCTCGATCGCAACTCCCTGGACCTTGGCTTGTTCCGGATGCGCGAAGCCGCAGACGGGCCGGGGCTGCTCACCCACGAGTTCGAGGGCCGCGACCTTGCGGGTGCGGTGCGCCACGGAACCGTCGTGAAGGCGGGAGGGGCCGCCAGGCTGCGGCATGGCGGCGATCTGTTCGTGCTGGTGCGGTACGACTTCGGGTCGGCAGACGAGTTCGGGTCCGAGCCCGACGTGGAGTGCTGGCGTTTCACGACGCCGGACGGGTACGACGTCGGGTTCGACCGCGTCGACTGCCCGTGACCGGGGTTCGGCGGAACCAACGCTCGACGTCCCACGTCAAACGAGCATGTCGGTTCTCCGCGCGTTGGGTGTCACCCTCCTGTTCCTGATCCTGACTGCATGCGCCCACGGCCACGGGATCGCCGGCAACGACCAGTCAGGCGGCAGGCCCGAGGTGACCTATGTCGTGACCGGTGTGACCGACGCAGGCAAGCCGCGCCCGGTGGTCGCCGGCTCCCAGATCCGGGTCCAGTTCCACGCCGGTCGGATCGTCGTCACGGCTGGGTGCAACACCATGAGCGGGAGCTACCGGGTCAGCGGCACCCGCCTGAGGGTCGACAGTCTCGCGATGACCGAGATGGGCTGCCGGGCGCCGCTGATGGCTCAGGACACCTGGGTTGCCGGACTCTTCGCGAAGCCTGTGCAGTTCACCACCGGAAAGGATGCTGCGATCACCTCGGGCGCCGTGGTGCTGTCGCTCGCGGACCGGCGTACGGTCTCGCCGGGCCTGCCGCTGGTCGGAACCAAGTGGCTGCTGGACACCGTCTACGACGGTGGCACTGCCAGCTCGGTGCCGTCCGGCGACGTGGCCTGGGTCGTCTTCGACGACCGGGGCGCGGTGAGCGTGAACGACGGCCTGAACGACGGCTCCGGACCGGTGAGCGTGGACGGCGCCCGGATCACCTTCGGGAACCTGGGCTGGACTGCCGTCGGCTGCACCGCGACCTGCACCGTCGGAGACTTCAGCGACATCTTCAGCGGGACCTCGACGTTCACGATCACCGAGAAGCGCCTCACCCTCACCCAGGGCACCCACGGACTCGGCTTCCGGGCCGTCGCGAGGCTGCCGCGGCGCGACTGATTCGGTGATCGGTCCCGGCGATGGGAGAATCGACCGGTCATGACAGAGCCCACCGAGTTGCGGATCAAGACCCTCCCGCTGGTTTTCGAGGAGCCCAAGGGCCGCGGCAAGCCGCCCCGGCACCTCGCCGACCTCACGCCTGCCGAGCGCAAGGCGCGACTCGAGGAGCTCGGCCTCCCCGGGTTCCGCGCCAAGCAGCTGTCGACGCACTACTTCGAGCGTCTCGTCGACGACCCGGCTCAGATGACCGACCTGCCGGCCGCGAGCCGCGCCGAGCTCGTCGCCGGACTGCTGCCCGAGCTGATGACGGCCCTCAAGGTCCAGGAGGCCGACAAGGGCACCACCCGCAAGACGCTGTGGAAGCTCTTCGACGGATCCTTGGTCGAATCGGTGCTGATGCGGTACCCGGGACGGGTCACGATGTGCGTCTCGAGCCAGGCCGGTTGCGGGATGGCCTGCCCGTTCTGCGCCACCGGCCAGGGTGGGCTGCAACGGAACATGTCGACGGCCGAGATCGTGGAGCAGGTGGTCTCCGGCGCGCGGTCGCTCGCCCGTGGTGAGGTCGCCGGTGGCCCGGGCCGGGTCTCGAACGTGGTCTTCATGGGCATGGGCGAACCGATGGCCAACTACAACGCCGTGATCGGCGCCGTACGGCGGCTCACCGATTCGACCCCGGACGGTCTCGGGATGTCGGCGCGCGGCATCACCGTCAGCACGGTCGGCCTGGTGCCTCGGATGAAGCAGCTGGCCGACGAGGGCATCCCGGTGACCCTCGCGCTCAGCCTGCACGCGCCGGACGACGAGCTGCGCAACGAGCTGGTCCCGATCAACACCCGGTTCTCGGTCGCGGAGACCGTCGAAGCGGCCTGGGACTACGCGCGCAAGACCAAGCGTCGGGTCTCGATCGAGTACGCGATGATGCGCGGGATCAACGACCAGGCCTGGCGGGCCGACCTGCTCGGCGACGTGCTCAATTCCTACGGCGACTGGGGCTGGGTGCACGTCAACCTGATCCCGCTCAACGCGGTACCCGGGTCGCAGTTCACGAGGTCCAGTGACGAGGACACCGACGAGTTCGTCCGGCGCCTGGAAGCCAAGGGCATCAGTACGACGGTCCGGGACACCCGAGGCAGCGACATCGACGCTGCCTGCGGTCAGCTCGCCGCCGTCGAGTCCTGATCGCGGAGCGCACACCCCCTATCCTGGTGCGACCCGGGTACGACGTACGCGCCGTGCCCTGACCCGAGGAGTAGGACGATGGCGGACGAGCTGAAGCCCGAGACGCTGAAGAGCCTGAACCGGCTCGAGTCGCTCAGCGACGCCGACCTCGCCATCGTGGTGAAGTCCGGTCGCCACCTGACGGTGCCCGCCGGCTGGGCGCTGATCGGCGAGCAGACCCCGGCGGACAAGGCCTACCTGATCGTCGACGGTGAGGTCTCGGTGCGCAGGTCCGGAACCGAGATCGCGCGTCTCGGGCCCGGTGACGTGATCGGCGAGATCGCGATCGTCCACCAGCAGCTCCGTTCGGCGACGGTGGTCAGCCTGACCGCGCTCGAGGTCATCCACTTCACCCGTGAGTCCCTCGAGGAGCTTCTCGAGAGCGTGCCCGCGTTCGCGGTGGCGCTGCGGGGTACCAGCCAGGACCGGCTCGACGCCGACAAGCAGGAGTAGCACCGTGGCCGAGCCGCTGGATCCGCAGGAGATCTTCGAGATCCTCGAGGTGCACCTGCTCGGCAGCACGCCGACCCTGACCGGCAAGCAGGTCGCCGACGAGGTCGGGATCGACTTCGAGATCGCCCGGCAGCGGTGGCGTTCGCTCGGTTTCACCGCGAT
The DNA here is from genome assembly GCA_025965315.1 of Marmoricola sp. Classification (GTDB taxonomy): domain Bacteria; phylum Actinomycetota; class Actinomycetes; order Propionibacteriales; family Nocardioidaceae; genus Marmoricola. The sequence continues at coordinate 20,604 of JAOPXD010000116.1, read as the reverse complement.
GGCCGACGACGAAGTCGCGTTCACGCCCGCGGATGTCGAGGCGATGCGGTTGACCCAGCGCATGCACGACCTCGGGATGATCGACCCCGACGACGAGGCTGCCCTGATCCGCACGCTCGGGCGGAGCTTCGCGCGGCTGGCCGAGTGGCAGCTCACCATGCTGAGCCGGTCGATCGACCCCGCCGGGCTCGACGGCCCCGGTCTGACCGCCGTGATGGACGAGGTCACGCCGATCATCGAGCAGGTCCAGAACTACATCTGGCGCCGGCACACGCTCAGCGCGGCATCGCGGCTGCTGCTCGCACCACCGGTGGACGAGGACGGCGGGGTCAGCACGGCGATCGGCTTCGCCGACATCGTCGGCTACACCCGGCAGACCAGGTCCCTGACCCAGAGCGAGCTCGCCTCGCTGGTCGATCACTTCGAGGCCCAGGCGCTCACGATCATCACCGGGCACCGGGGCCGGATCATCAAGACGATCGGCGACGAGATCCTGTACGCCGCCGACTCCGCGGAGGACGCTGCCGCGATCGCGCTGGACCTCGTCGAGGAACACCTCGAGGACGAGGACTTCCCGCAGCTGCGCGTCGGTGTCGCCTGGGGCCCGGTGCTGAACCGTCTCGGCGACGTCTTCGGCCCGACGGTGAACATCGCGTCCCGGCTGACCTCGATCGCTCGCCCGGGCCGGGTCCTGGTCGACAAGGAGCTGGCCGAGTCGATCGAGGGCGATCCCGCCTTCAAGCTCCGCCGGATGCGGCGTACCTCGGTCAAGGGCTACCGACGGCTGGAGCCGTGGGCCCTGCGCCGACCGCTGGACGAGGGGGACCTACCGCCGGTCGCCGCCGTCCTGCACGAGAAGGGGCAGGACTTCCTCCGTGCTGTCGACGAGCGCCAGTCGCGTGCCGAACGCTCGACCGCTCCCCAAGGACTGAAGTAGGTCCCAGACCGGGACGGTACGGGTCCAGTGCTCCCGTCCGACCAGGATCAGCGGGGTCACCGCAGCCGCATCCGCGTAGTAGTTCGTGCAGGCAGCCTGGAAGATCTCCTGGACCGTGCCTGCGGCACCGGGAAGGTAGACGAGCCCGCCCCGGCAGACCCGGAGCAGGACGTCCTCGCGGACCGCGTTGCTGAAGTACTTGGCGATGACGCTGGCCACGGCGTTCGGCGGCTCGTGGCCGTAGAACCAGGTCGGGATCCCCAACGAGGTGGCGCCTGCCGGCCACCGGGCGCGGACCTCGAACGCGGCAGTCGCCCAGGCTCCGATGTCGCCGACGAAATCGGGGACCGCAGCCAAGATCGTCAGTGCCTCGGTCAGGGCGTCCGTCGGGGCTGACGACATCCAGGCGCCCAGGTTCGCTGCCTCCATCGCACCGGGACCGCCGCCGGTCGCGACGGTGAAGTGCCTCGCGAGCGCCCTGCCGAGCCGGGCTGCGTCGGCGTAGTCGGGGTCGTCACGGCGTACGGCGTGCCCGCCCATCACACCGACCAGGCTGCGGCTCTCGCTGCCTTGCTCCTCGGTAAAAGCAGCCAGCGCGTCGTCGATCGAGTGGTCGTGCAGGGCTGCGGCCAGTGTCCTGTCGACGGCTCGCGGCAGCAGCGACCAGGCGTAGGCCTTCGCGTCCGGGGTGGAGGCATATCCGTCGGCCAGGTCGGCGTACAGGGTGTCGGGGGAGTAGAGCGTTGCCCGGTAGGGGTCGAACGGGACCGCCGGCACCGTCGGGAAGACGAGTCCGCCCCGGTGTCGGACATCGGCCTCGCTGCCGGGACCGTCGCCGGCGGGGAAGCGGCAGCCGAGGAACACTGCACCGGCCACCCGGATGGAGGCCAGCGCCGTGCTGCGGGCCGTCAGATCGATCGACTGCAGGTGCCACCCGCGGAGTGTGCCCGGCCGGCTCGCGACGATGTCGTCGAACTGGGCAAGCGTTTCGATCTCCTGCAGGTGCACGAACCAGAACCTAACCGGTTTGCACTGGACACGAGGCGTTCATCGACACGAGGGACGCTGCTGGCCGTCCGTTCCGGAGCGATTCCTAGCGTGATGGACATGAGCGCGATTGCCTGGCTCGACGAACACGCGAACAAGGCCTCGACGGGTCCGACCGCTTCGGCGGCCGGTGCCGGTCTCAAGATCCTCATCGTCACCGAGTCGTTCCTGCCTCAGGTCAACGGTGTGACCAACTCCGTACGCCGGGTGCTCGACCACCTGGCGACCACCCCGCACCAGGCGATGTTGGTGGCGCCGTCCGGCCCCGACCGCTATGCCGGTACGCCGGTCCACCGGGTCACCTCGGTCGGGATGCCGTCCTACCCGGACTTCCCGATCGGACTGGCCTCTCAGCACACCCTGCGCCGGATCTTCTCCGAGTTCGAGCCCGACGTCGTGCACCTTGCCTCGCCGGCACTGCTCGGGCGTGCCGCCGGAGTGATGGCGCGCAGCCTGGGGATCCCGGTGGTCGCGGTCTACCAGACCGACCTGATCGGCTTCGCGGGGCGCTACCGGATCCCCGGCGCCACCGCGCTGATGCGCAAGCTGACCACCAGCATCCACGGCCCGGCCGACCTGAACTTGGTGCCGTCCTCGGCCAGCCGCGAGCAGCTCGAAGGGCTCGGCATCGGGCACAACGCGCTGTGGCCGCGAGGGGTGGACACCGAGCAGTTCCACCCGTCGCGGCGCAGCGGCCTGCTGCGTGCTGAGATCGGGGCGGGCCCCGATCCCGAACCTGGGGACGTGCTCGTCGGGTACGTCGGCCGGCTGGCCGCCGAGAAGGAGCTCGACCTGCTCCGGGCGATCGAGCACCTGCCGAACCACCGCCTGGTGATCGTGGGCGGCGGACCCGAGGAGGCGCACCTGCGTGCGCTTCTCCCGAACGCGTCGTTCCTCGGCGTCCGGCACGGGAACGACCTCGGCCGCATCGTCGCCTCGTTCGACGTGTTCGTGCACACCGGCAGCACCGAGACCTTCTGCCAGGCCGCCCAGGAGGCGCTTGCCTCGGGCGTCCCGGTCGTCGCTCCGGATGCTGGTGGTCCGCGGGACCTGGTGCGCTCCGGGGAGAACGGGCTGCTGTTCACCCCGGGTGACGGCGTCGACCTGTACGCCAGCCTGGAGGCGCTTGTTGCCAGCCCGGGGCTACGGGTCCGAATGGGCGCCGCCGCGTACGCCGGCACCCGGAACTGCACCTGGGCCGGGGTCAACGATGCGTTGATCGAGCACTACCTGCGGCTGGTCCGCCCGGACCAGTACCGACTTGCTGGATAGCTGCGGCCCGGCATCCGGCCCTTACCAGCAGCTGGCTGCGAGGTCGGAGAACAGCGCCTGTTCGTCAACATCCAGGCCGCGGCGCACAAACCACGTGCAGACGTTGTGGCAGTCGCGCAGGAGGAACTCCATGCCGAGCGGGTTCGCGACCAGATCGACCATCTGCGGGAGATCGATGATCACGAGACGTTCGCCTGCGGCGAGGATGTTGTACGGCGAGAGGTCGCCGTGCGCGAAACCCCGTTCGGCCATCGCGGTCATCGCGGTCCGGAGCTGGTCGAACCAGTCGGAGAGCAGGCCCGGCTCAGGACGTGCGGTCGCCAGCCGCGGGGCCGCCTCGCCGTCGAGGGTGACGAGCTCCATCAGGATCTCGGTGCCATCGATCTGCACCGGGTACGGGACCGGGACGCCTGCCGCGTAGCAGCGTTGCAGCGACTCCCACTCGGCCCAGGCCCACTGACCGGCTGCGGCCTCGCGACCGAAGCTGGTCTTCTTCGCGATCGCCCGGGCTTCCCGGGAGTCCTTGGTCTTGCGGCCCTCGGTGTAGCCGGCGTTGCGGTGGAAGTCGCGGTGCTCGTTGGTGCGGTAGCGCTTGGCAGCGAGCACGACACCCGGCTGGCCGCGGACGGCCCGCTCGAGAAGGAAGACGTCAGCTTCCTTGCCGGTCTTGAGGATGCCGAGGTCGGTCTCGACCGAGGCGCGGTCGGTGACCAGCCAGTCGGGGACCGGCTGCGGGCCGCGCATCAACGGCTCGATGTCCCAGTAGCGGGTGAAGCGCTGGTCGTCCTCGAGTTCGTCGAGCGCCTGGTAGTCGAAGGTGAAGCGAGGGTCAGGGTCGTGCGTAGCCGGACCGGCTGAAGTCATGGTGGGTTCTCCGGAGAAGTGTGGAAGGGACGGCGGGCACGCCGAAGGCAGTGACGTACACGACTGCCTCCCTTCTCCGGAGCCCGGACCGGGCTCGACGGGTCCAGCGTCGCGCACCGGGCAGTGCGCGACAACTGGTTTTCTACGGGTGCAGCAGGGCTGCGAGCTCCTCGATCCCGTCGATCAGCCGGGTTCCCGGTCTCGCCCAGGAGGCGTTCGCGTCGACGGCGTACACGGGGATGCCGACGGGAAGCACCTCGGACGCCACGAGCTCGTCGGCCAGCGCTGCGCAGCCGTCCCGGTCGAACCCACAGGGAGCCACGATCACGACCTCGGGCTGCTCGGCGTAGATCTGCTCCCAGGTGACCCGGCGCGACTTCGTGCCCGGCATCCCGAGGACGGGTTCGCCGCCGGCGTGCACGATCATCTCCGGGATCCAGTGGCCCGGTGCGAACGGTGGATCGGTCCACTCCAGGAACATCACCTTCGGCGGTACCCGGTCGCGGACCCGGGCGATCACGGCTTCGAGTCGTTCGCGCTGACCCGCGACCAGGGCTGCGGCTTCGCGCTCGTGACCGGTCGCGGCGCCCAGGGTGATGATCGAGGCGAACACGTCGTCGAGCGTGTGCGGATCGATCGTCAGCACCTCGGCGGCGCAGCCCAGGTGGGCCAGGGCATCGTCGACGACCGAGACATCGACCGCGCAGACCGCGCAGAGGTCCTGGGTGACGACCAGGTCGGCGTCCAGCCCGGCCAGGGCACCCTCGTCGAGGTGGTACAGGTCGACGCCGTGCGCCATCGCGTCGACCACGAAGGCGTCGATCTCCGCCGGGGTCAGTCCTTCTGGCATCGCGGAGGTCGACACGATGGTCCGGGTGCGTGCCTCGACCGGGAAGTCGCACTCGAAGGTCACCCCGACCACGTCGTCCCCGGCCCCGATCGCGAACAGGATCTCGGTCGTGGAGGGGAGCAGGCTGACGATGCGCACGCGACGACTCTAGAGTGGAAGCCATGAGTCTCGCGCCCCACGAACAGGCCGTCCTCGACGGCGTACCGAAGCAGCTCCTGATCGGCGGGGAGTGGCGTGATGCGACCGGTAGCGGCACCTTCGAGGTCGAGGACCCGGCGACCGGGAAGGCGCTCTGCTCGATCGCCGATGCCAGTGCCGACGACGCCCGCGCAGCGCTCGACGCCGCGGTCGCCGCTCAGCCGGGCTGGGCCGCGACGCCCGCGAACGAGCGGTCCGAGATCCTGCACCGGGCCTTCTTGGCGCTGGGGGAGCAGTCCGACGAGCTGGCGCTGCTGATGACCCTGGAGATGGGCAAGTCGGTCGCCGAGTCCAAGGGTGAGCTCGCCTACGCGGCCGAGTTCTTCCGCTGGTTCTCCGGCGAGGCGCTGCGGATGGACGGCTACTTCAAGACCACCGGCAACGGCGCGAGCCGGGTCCTGGTGATGAAGCAGCCGGTCGGCCCTTGCTTCTTCATCACGCCGTGGAACTTCCCGAACGCGATGGGAACGCGCAAGATCGGCCCGGCGATCGCCGCCGGCTGCACGATGGTCGTGAAACCTGCCCAGCAAACCCCGCTCTCGATGCTGGCGCTCGCGAAGGTGCTCGAGGAGTGCGGGCTGCCGCCGGGGGTTCTGAACGTGATCACCGCGACCCGCTCCGGCGAGGTCTCGGCTCCGATCATCGCCGACCCACGGTTGCGCAAGCTCAGCTTCACCGGGTCCACCGAGGTCGGCAAGAAGCTGATCGCCCAGGCCGCCGACCAGGTGCTCCGCGTCTCCATGGAGCTGGGCGGCAACGCGCCGTTCCTGGTCTTCGCCGATGCCGACCTGAACGCCGCGGTGGAGGGCGCGATGCTCGCGAAGATGCGCAACATGGGCGAAGCCTGTACGTCGGCGAACCGGTTCCACGTCCACGAGACGGTGGCCAAGGAGTTCGCCGAGAAGCTGGCCGCCCGGATGGGCGCCCTCACCGTCGGCCGCGGCACCGAGGAGAAGACCGACGTCGGGCCGCTGATCGATGCGGTCCAGCGGGACAAGGTCGCCGACCTCGTCCAGGATGCCGTGAACAAGGGCGCGACCTGTGTCACCGGCGGCAAGAAGGGCGACGGCGAGGGCTACTTCTACGCGCCCACCGTGCTGGTCGACGTACCGGACGACGCCCGGGTGCTCAGCGAGGAGATCTTCGGACCGGTCGCACCGATCGCGACCTTCTCCACCGACGCCGAGGCGATCGCGGCCGCGAACAACACCGAGTACGGGCTGGTCTCCTACGTCTTCACCAAGGACCTGACCCGGGCCTTCAAGGTCTGCGAAGCGCTGGAGACCGGGATGATCGGGCTGAACCAGGGGATCGTCTCGAACGCCGGCGCGCCCTTCGGTGGCGTCAAGCAGTCCGGCACCGGGCGCGAGGGCGGCAACGAGGGGATCGCGGAGTACCTGGAGACCAAGTACGTCGCGATCAATGTCTGAGCTCGGCCGATGACGCGACGCGACGTGGTCATCCTGGGTTCGACCGGATCGATCGGGACCCAGGCGCTGGACGTCGTACGGGCGAACCCGGACCGGTTCCGCGTCGTCGGGCTCACCGCCGGCGGCTCGCAGCGGGACCTGTACGACGCCCAGGTGGCCGAGTTCGCGCCGCTCGTGCACGGGCTGGGGGAGAACGCCTCGATCGACGCGGCTGCGATGTCCGCCGACGTGGTGCTGAACGGGATCACCGGCGCGGTCGGGCTGCGGCCCACGCTGGCCGCCCTGGACGCCGGGAACACGCTGGCCCTGGCCAACAAGGAGTCGCTGATCATGGGGGGCACGGTCGTCACGTCGCGTGCGAAGCCGGGCCAGATCGTGCCGGTCGACAGTGAGCACAGCGCCCTGGCCCAGTGCCTGCGCAGCGGCCGCGCGACCGAGGTGCGCAAGCTGGTGCTGACCGCGAGCGGCGGACCGTTCCGGGGGCGGACCCGCGCCGAGCTCGCGGACGTGAGCGTCGCCGATGCGCTCGCGCACCCGACCTGGGACATGGGCCCGGTGGTCACGATCAACTCCGCGACCCTGGTGAACAAGGGCCTGGAGGTGATCGAGGCGCACCTGCTCTTCGGGATCCCCTTCGATGCGATCGAGGTCGTGGTCCACCCGACCTCGGTGGTGCACTCGATGGTCGAGTTCACCGACGGTTCCACGATCGCCCAGGCGTCCCCGCCGACGATGCTGATCCCGATCGCGCTCGGGATGGCCTGGCCGGACCGCGTCGCGGACGTCGCACCGGCGGTCGACTGGACCCGGGCGCAGTCCTGGGAGTTCTTCCCGCTCGACAACGAGGCCTTCCCCGCGGTACGGCTCGCGCGCGAGGCGGGCGCTGCCGGGGGGACCGCGCCCGCGGTCTACAACGCCGCGAACGAGACCTGTGTCGAGGCGTTCCGCACGGGACGTCTCGCGTTCGTCGGGATCGTCGACGTGATCGCCGCCGTGCTGAACGAGCACGGACTCAGGCGCCACGACGTAGGCTCGACGGCAACTGACCTCACCCTCGACGACGTCCTGGCCGCAGACGGCTGGGCGCGTGACGAGGCCGCTCGCGTGCTGGAGACCCACCGATGACCGTCCTGCTGTACATCGCCGGAGTGCTGGCGATCGTGGTCGGCCTGGCCGTCTCGATCGGCCTGCACGAGTTCGGTCACCTGATCCCGGCGAAGCGCTTCGGCGTCCGGGTGCCGCAGTGGTTCGTCGGCTTCGGCAAGACGCTGTGGTCCATGGAGCGCGGCGGCACCGAGTACGGCGTGAAGGCGTTCCCGCTCGGCGGGTACGTGAAGCTGATCGGGATGCTCCCGCCGGACGGTGACGATGCGCGTCCGTCCCGGATGCCGCTGGCCGTCCGCCAGCTGGTCTCCGATGCCCGGGAGGCCGAGGCCGAGCTGCTCCAGCCCGGCGACGAGGACCGGATGTTCTACCGCCTGCCGTGGTGGAAGAAGGTCATCGTGATGTCGGGTGGGCCGACGGTCAACCTGCTGATCTCGTTCTTCCTCTTCGGCGCGGTCTTCTGGATCCACGGTGTGCCGGAGACGACCACCACCGTGTCCTCGGTGGCCGACTGCGTGCAGGCGGTCCGCGCCGACGAGGTCAAGACCCCGACCTGCCGCTCGACGGACCCGGTTGCCCCGAGCAAGCTCGCCGGGCTGAAGAAGGGCGACAAGATCGTCTCCTTCGGTGGGACGGCGATCACCTCCTACGACCAGCTCCAGAAGCTGATCCGGGCCACCCCTGACAAGACCGTGACCATCACGGTGGTTCGGAACGGTGCCCGGAAGAACCTGACCGCGACCACCAGGGTGAATTCGTTGCAGGCACTGGACGGCAGCACCCACAACGTGAACGTCGGCTACCTCGGGATCACGCCGACCCAGGACATGGTCTCCAAGGGCCCGATCTACACCCTCGGCCAGATGGGCGGCTACACCAAGGCCACCGTCCAGGCCCTCGGCCACCTGCCGTCCCGGCTCTGGGGCGTCGCGAAGGCCGTCGTCGGGGTCCAGAAGCGCAGCGCGGATTCTCCGATGAGCGTGGTCGGCGTCAGCCGGGTCGCCGGTCAGGTCGCCTCGGACCACAACGTCGACGTCGGCAACAAGATCGCCTTCGTGATCACCCTGCTCGCCGGCGTGAACCTGTTCGTCGGGATGTTCAACTTCGTGCCGCTGCTGCCGCTCGACGGCGGCCACATCGCCGGAGCCCTGTACGAGGCCGTACGCCGCGGCTTCGCCCGGGTGCGCGGTCGCCCGGACCCGGGGCACTTCGACGTGGCCCGGCTGCTCCCGGTCGCCTACATGATGGCCGGGCTGCTCCTGGTGATGACGGTTCTGCTGGTCTACGCCGACATCGTCGCCCCTGTCGCCTGAGCGACGCCCGGCCGCCGGATAGTCTGAGGACATGACATCGATCTCCCTCGGCATGCCCGAGGCCCCGCCGCCGGTGCTGGCACCGCGCCGTACGACCCGCCAGATCAAGGTCGGCAAGGTCGGGGTCGGGAGCGAGTCGCCGGTCTCGGTCCAGTCGATGTGCACGACGCTGACCTCCGACGTCAACAGCACCCTCCAGCAGATCGCCGAGCTGACGGCCGCCGGCTGCGACATCGTCCGGATCGCGTGCCCGTCCCAGGACGACGCCGACGCCCTCGCCGAGATCGCCCAGCACTCGCAGATCCCGGTGATCGCCGACATCCACTTCCAGCCCAAGTACGTCTTCGCAGCGATCGAGGCCGGTTGCGCCGCGGTCCGCGTGAACCCGGGCAACATCAAGAAGTTCGACGACCAGATCAAGGAGATCGCGCGCGCCGCGAACGACCACGGCACCTCGATCCGGATCGGCGTCAACGCCGGCTCGCTGGACCCGCGGCTGCTCGCCAAGTACGGCAAGGCCACGCCCGAAGCACTGGTCGAGTCAGCCAAGTGGGAAGCGTCGCTCTTCGAGGAGCACGACTTCCACGACTTCAAGATCTCGGTCAAGCACAACGACCCGGTCGTGATGGTGCGTGCCTACGAGCTGCTCGCCGAGGCGGGGGACTGGCCGCTGCACCTCGGAGTCACCGAGGCCGGCCCGGCCTTCCAGGGCACGATCAAGTCGGCCACGGCGTTCGGTGCGCTGCTGTCCCAGGGCATCGGCGACACGATCCGGGTCTCGCTGTCCGCACCTCAGGTGGAGGAGGTCAAGGTCGGCATCCAGATCCTGCAGTCGCTGAACCTGCGTCCGCGCAAGCTCGAGATCGTCTCCTGCCCGTCCTGCGGCCGCGCCCAGGTCGACGTCTACACCCTCGCCGAGCGGGTCACCGCGGGCCTCGAGGGCCTCGAGGTCCCGCTCCGGGTCGCTGTCATGGGCTGCGTCGTCAACGGCCCCGGCGAGGCTCGCGAAGCCGATCTCGGGGTCGCGTCCGGCAACGGCAAGGGTCAGATCTTCGTGCGCGGCGAGGTCATCAAGACCGTGCCCGAGTCGATGATCGTGGAGACGTTGATCGAGGAGGCCCTCCGGATGGCGGAGGAGATGGAGTCCGTCGACGGCGCCAGCGCCGAGGTCACCGTTTCCTGAGCTCGTCAGCCGGTCGGGGAGCCTGAGGGCGAGCTCGACGGCGTGGCCGGACCGGTGGGGGACGCCGTCGGTGAAGCGGTCGGGGTGCTGCTCGGGGTGGTGGTCGGCGTGCCGTCCGGGAGGCTTCCCGAGGTGCCGGTCTCCCCGGCCAGCGCGTGCTGAGCTGCCACGATCACCTGGAGCGCGGCTTCGCACCGCTTCCAGTCGGCGCTGTCCTGGGCGACGAAGTCCAGGTCCTGCAGTGCCGAGCTCACCGCGGTGGCGTTGGTCAGCTCCACCGAGGCCATCTCCGACCAGGCCGGTGCCAGAGCAGCATCGGCGGTTGCCGCGTCCGCCTGGAGGGTCACCAGCGCAGCCTGGACGGCTGCCTTGGTCGGCGGGTGCACGAGCTTGCCCTTGCCCTTTTTCTTGCCCATGCGGACCGGCTTCGGGAGCGGCGCTGCCTGGTAGCTGTCGACGGTCGCGGCCACCTGGGCGAGCTGGTAGACCATGTCGTACGGGCGCAGCTTCGCGCTGAACTCCCGCAACGTCGTGATCGCCGCGACCTGGGAGCTGATGTTCGCCTGGCAGCCCGTGGCCGTGGTGCTGGTCTCGTAGTAGTCGATCGTGGCGAGCACGGTCGTCCAGCGACTCGCCAGGGCCGACGGGTTCGTGTCCTGATCCAGGCCCTTCACGCTCCTGGCGACGTCCGCCCACTGCTGGTGGCACTGCTTCAGCGTCTGGTCGGCAGGCCGGATCGCTGCGGCCTGGTGGCTGCCGCACGCGCTCACGGTGACGGCGACAACGGCAGCGACGACCACGGCCCTCGGCGCACGGAGTGCAGCGAAGGCACAGGGTTGGTGTCGCTGCATGGGGGTCACGGTAGCGGCGGTGGCCCTGATGGGGTGCGCTTTCGGCCCGGCACTCCTAGGCTCCTCACGTGCTCGCTTCCAGCAGCCCGGACAAGGGGTCCGGCGCCGTACGCCACCAGGACCGGTTCACCGGGGTCCGGGTCCTAGGCCCGGCCGACCTGTCGGCTGCCCTCGACGTGCTCGCCGAGGACCCGGTCACGAACGTGTTCGCGGAGTACCGCAGCCGGATCACCCAGCTCGACCAGCGCTGGCTCGGCGGCCAGATGTGGGGGTATGTCGAGGACGGGATCCTGACCTCGCTCTGCCACGTCGGCGCCAACCTGGTCCCGGTGCAGGCCACGTCGGCGGCGACCGAGGCGTTCGCGCAGCGGGCTCTGGAGCAACGACGGGTGAGCTCGACGATCGTCGGACCCCGCGAGGCCGTCACCCAGCTGTGGAACGTGCTCGGCGACACCTGGGGCCCGGCACGCGACGAGCGCTGGGACCAGCCGCACCTGGCGCTGGACGGGGACCCGTTGGTCGAACCGGACCCGCTCGTACGGCGTACGACGCCGGAGGAGACCGAGGCGCTCTATCCCGCGTGCGTGGCGATGTACACCGAGGAGGTCGGGGTCTCGCCCGAGGCCGACGGTGGCCGGAACATGTACCGGGCCCGGGTCTCCCAGCTGGTCAACCGGGGCTGGTCGTTCGCCCGGATCGAGGACGGCGAGGTCATCTTCAAGGCCGAGGTCGCCTGCGCCAGCCCGCTGGCCTGCCAGATCCAGGGCGTGTACGTGAACCCCGCCCACCGCAGCCAGGGGTACGGGACCCGGGGGATGGCCGCAGTGGTCGCGTTCGCGCGTCGCGAGATCGCCCCGACAGTGGCGCTCTACGTCAATGCCCACAACACCGCCGCCCGGTCGGCGTACGAGAAGGTCGGGTTCGTCCAGACCAGCACCTTCTCGACGTTGATGTTCTGATCGCGTCACCTGCGGATGGCTAGGGTTGCAGCCATGACTGCACCTCTGCGCCGCGAGGCCAAGTTCCTGGCCACCGGCTTCCTCGCGTCCGGCACCGTGCACCTGGTCCGGCCAGACGTCTGGGAGCCCTTGATGCCCGACTGGGTCCCGATGCACCGCGAGGTCATCATCTGGTCAGGCGTGGCCGAGATCGCGTGTGCTGCCGGGCTGCTGTTCCCGCCGACCCGCAAGCTGGCCGGGCTCGCGAGCGCAGCACTGCTGGCCGGCGTGTACGTCGGGAACATCAAGATGGCGGTCGACGCCTCGAAGTCCGACAACCTCCCGCTGAAGGTCGCCGCCTACGGACGGCTGCCGCTGCAGCTCCCGATGTTCCGAGCAGCACTGCGCGCAGGTCGTTCCTGACGGGTCAGGAAGCCGGAGCCTGAGCGCCGCTGAGACGGTCCGCCTCGGCGATGTCCTTGAAGAAGCGGCGGTGCACCCGGAGCTTCTCGACACCCGGCGTGATGACGTGCCAGACACCGCTACCGGGTCCGGAGCACGATCGCTCGGGGTGCCTCGACGACGACTCCGGTTGCCTTGGTCATCCCGCCTCTGCCTCGGCGGCAGCGATCTTGTCTCGAATTGCCATGGCTCGACGACAGGGACTTCGACCGTCCCAGCAAACCCCTTCGCCCGGCCGGTCTGAGCGCCGATAGCCTGTCGCCCATGATCCTGAGGATGTCGTCCCTGTTCGTCCGGACCCTGCGTGACGATCCGGCGGACGCCGAGGTACCGAGCCACCGGTTGCTGGTCCGCGCCGGGTACATCCGTCGTGCCGCGCCCGGGATCTACAGCTGGCTGCCGCTCGGGCTGCGGGTGCTGCGCAACGTCGAGGGCATCGTCCGCGAGGAGATGGACGCCGTCGGCGCCCAGGAGCTCCGGTTCCCGGCGCTGCTGCCCCGTGAGCCCTACGAGGCGACCGGTCGGTGGACCGAGTACGGCGACGGCATCTTCCGGCTCAAGGACCGCAAGGACGGCGACTACCTGCTCGGCCCCACCCACGAGGAGATGTTCACCCTCGTCGTGAAGGACCTGTTCAACTCGTACAAGGACCTGCCGGTCTGGCTCTACCAGATCCAGACCAAGTACCGCGACGAGGCACGTCCCCGGGCGGGCATCCTGCGCGGGCGCGAGTTCATCATGAAGGACTCCTACTCGTTCGACATCGACCAGGAGGGCCTGGACGCCTCGTACGCCGCCCACCGTGCGGCATACGTGAAGACCTTCGACCGGCTCGGGTTCGACTACGTGATCGTCAGGGCCACCGCCGGCGCGATGGGCGGCTCGAAGTCCGAGGAGTTCCTCGCGAAGGCCGAGGTCGGCGAGGACACCTACGTCCGCTGCACCAACTGCGACTACGCGGCGAACGTCGAAGCGGTCAAGGTACGAGCGCCCGCTCCGGTGCCGTACGACGACGCCCCCGCTGCGCACGCCGAGGACACTCCCGGCACCCCGACGATCGCGACCCTGGTCGACCACCTGAACGCGGCGTTCCCGCGCTCGGACCGCTCCTGGGCCGCCGCGGACACGCTCAAGAACGTGCTGGTCGTGCTCAAGCATCCCGACGGCACCCGTGAGCCCCTCGCCATCGGCCTGCCCGGCGACCGCGAGGTCGACCAGAAGCGGCTGGAGGGTCAGCTCGAGCCGATCGAGGTCGAGCCGATGGAGGAGGGCGAGCTGAAGAAGCACGCCGCGCTCGTGAAGGGCTACATCGGTCCCGCAGCGCTCGGTGAGAAGTCGGCGTCCGGGATCCGCTACCTGGTCGACCCCCGGGTGGTCGAGGGCACCGCCTGGGTCACCGGCGCCAACGTTGTCGGCCAGCACGTCCTGGACCTGGTGGCCGGGCGTGACTTCACCCCGGACGGCACCATCGAGGCGGCCGAGGTCCGCGACGGCGACCCCTGCCCGCAGTGCGAGACCGGTGCGCTGGAATCGGCACGCGGCATCGAGATGGGCCACATCTTCCAGCTCGGCCGCAAGTACGCCGACGCGCTCGACCTCAAGGTGCTCGACGAGAACGGCAAGCTCGTCGTGGTGACGATGGGGTCCTACGGCATCGGGGTCTCGCGCGCGGTTGCTGCGATCGCCGAGGACAACAACGACGAGCTCGGACTCGTCTGGCCGCGCGAGATCGCACCGGCCGACGTGCACGTGATCGCGACCGGCAAGGACGTGGCCGTCTTCGAGGCCGCAGCCGAGCTCTCCGATGCGCTCTCGGCCGCCGGACTCGACGTGCTGTACGACGACCGCACCGGCAAGGTCAGTACCGGGGTGAAGTTCAAGGACGCCGAGCTGATCGGCGTCCCCACGATCGTGACGGTCGGTCGCGGCCTGGCCGAGGGCACCATCGAGGTCAAGGACCGGCGTACCGGTGACCGGGTCGAGGTCCCTGTCGCCGAGGCTGCCGCGCACCTGGTCGCGCTGGTCCGGAGCTGACGCCGCCCCGCCCTCGACGGGAGGACCGGCGCAGACTGCTCAGCTGACCGAGGTCAATGTCTGTCGGACGCGAAGGCGTCCCCAGCGCGGAACGCGGCCGATCCGGCGGCGCGGTAGGAATCACCTCCGAGCTGTCGAGTTCATGGCGCCCCTCCCATGCCCGTTGCCGCCCCGCGGAAACATCTCCGGGAGCTTCGTCCTCCACAGGCCCGCTCACCGTGCCGCCGTCCACCGGTCCGCTCCCGCACCGCCTGCGGCCGCGACGTACGCGCCTACGTTGCGTCGACCAGCTACCCGGAGGAACCATCATGAATTGGACATACGCCCGAACCCTCGCCGTGCTCGGCGCCGTCGTCAGCCTCGCCGGCCCGGCAACCACGCTGTCGCACGCGACCGCGACGGGTGCCGAACGATCGCTGGGTGCGCAGCACGCCTGCCTGCACCCGGCGCAGACGTCCGCAGCCGCTCGCGGCACGACCGCGCACGGCCTGGACACCCGCGGGATCTCGGCGGCCCAGGAGCGCGCGATCGAGGCCCGGACCGCACGGATCCTCGCCCGCAAGGCGTCGAAGCACCGCAGCACCGTGGCGCACCCGACGATCAACGTCCCGGTCTACGTGCACGTGATGACCTCGAAGAGCGGGGCGGGCAACGTGACCAATGCCCGGATCACCAAGCAGATCGCCGTCCTCAACCAGACCTACTCGGGTCAGGACGTCGATCATCCCGGCACTCTCGACGCCGGGGTCCGGTTCAGTCTCGCGGGCATCAACCGGTACGCCAACGACACCTGGCACACCGACGGGCAGACCGAGATCTACCGGGCACAGACGCGTCAGGGTGGCAAGAACGCCCTGAACATCTGGCTGGTCGACTTCGAGTACCTCGGGGTCGCGACGTTCCCCTGGGACTACGCCGCCAGCCCTGCCATCGACGGGATCCGGGTGCAGTTCACCTCGGTACCCGGAGGCAGCGCGACCCACTACAACCAGGGGGAGACCGCGACCCACGAGACCGGCCACTGGCTCGGGCTTTACCACACCTTCCAGGGCGGGTGCGCGGCTCCGGGTGACGAGGTCGCCGACACCGCAGCGCAGGCCTCGCCGAGCAGCGGCTGCCCGACCGGTCGGGATTCCTGCACCGCGCCGGGCCTCGACCCGATCCACAACTACATGGACTACAGCTACGACACCTGCTACTACGAGTTCACGCCGGACCAGGTGGCCAGGATCGCGAAGATGTGGACGGCGTACCGAGCCTGAGAACCGGTACGACGGGGGTGTCCGGCAGCCGGAAAATCGGCTGCCGGGCACCGTCGGTTCTCGGTAGGTTCTGCCGATGACCGGAATCGAGGCTGTCCTGTTCGACTGGGGCGGAACGCTGACCGCCTGGCACGACGTGGACTTCGGCGCCGAGTCGGCCGCGCTCGCGCAGGCGGTCGGCACCGAGGATCCCGCGCACGCTCCGCTCCTGCTCGGAGCGGTCCAGACCGTCTGGGGCTGGAGCAGGGACGAGCAGCGCAGCGCGACCGTCGCGGACATCTTCGAGGTTGCCGGCCTGCCGCACGATCCGGAGCTGTTGACCGCGTACTACGACTTCTGGGAGCCGCACACGCTCACCGATCCGCAGGTCGGACCCATGTGGGCAGCGCTGAAGGAGCAGGGCATCAAGGTCGGCGTCCTGTCGAACACGATCTGGCCTCGTTCGTGGCACGAGGGCTTCTTCCGCCGCGACGGCGTCCTGGAGCACCTCGACGGCGACGTCTACACCAGCGAGATCCCGTGGACCAAGCCCTCGCCGCTGGCCTTCCGGGCGGCGATGGAGGCTGTCGGGGCCCGTGATCCGTCCCGGTGCGTCTACGTGGGGGACCGGCTCTTCGACGACGTCTGGGGTGCCCACAACGCCGGCCTGAAGGCGATCCACATCCCGCACAGCGTCATCCCGGTCGAACAGGTCGGCCACACCGAGGGGCAGCCCGACGCGGTCGCGCACGAGCTCGTCGAGATCCCGGCAATTGTTGCCGGGTTGTGCAGTGCATGAACCGGAAGTGCCGTGAAGGTTCCCTGGCGCTGCCCGACCCGAGAGGATCAAAGGGCAGAACCGGGGAACATCTCGGGGGTTCCTCGGAGCTCCATCTGCACCACGGCTGAGTCGTCGAGAGCGACAAGGGCCCACCGCCGTTCCGCGGCAGTGGTGTTCTCGATGAGTTGGCCGTAGGTCTTGGCGATGCGGTGCTCCACCTGGAGCGCCGCATCGCTCAATTCTGCGGGCGTTCCGATCGGGTCCGGCACGACGTACGCCGGTGCGGCAGCGACTGGTTTCGCGCCCCGGTTCGCGATGAACACGGTGAGCTGGTCCCGGCGACGCCGGTGGGTGCGGTACGACGTCAGCAGGGTGCCGTACAGGTCCGGCTGGCGTGAGGCGGAGGCGTGCGCGCCGTACACCCCGGTCAGGTAGACGGCAGCGTGCTCGGCGGCCAGCGTGGCCTGGAGGGCCTGGAGCGGGGTCATCGGGCGAGCACCGCCAGCTGCTCGGTGAGCCCGGCAGCCATCGTGCCGAGCAGCCGCGCGAACGGGCCGTTCTCGGCTCGCAGGGCGAGCCCGATCAGGGAGTCGTGCAGGTCGTGCTCCGCCCGTACCAGTGCCGTCACCGCGGCAGCGGGGCCGTGCGGTACGGCGAGCGGGCGCGCGGTCGTCTTCGTCCCCGCGGGCAGGACGGCAGCGAGTGCCGCCGCGTGCGCGCGGTGCAGCCCCTGCAGCCCGGCGAGGCGACCGGCCAGCCGGGGGTGCGCCCCGATCGTGCGGGTGACGGCAGCGAGCGCGCTCGCGACGGCGTCGGCCGCCGTCACGGCGACCTGCTCGTCGGGGGCGGCACCGGCTCCCGACGACGGGTTCCCGCCCGAGGAGGTGCCCGCGGAGCTCTGCGGGTCGCAGCCGGTGACCACGACGACCGCGATTCCCGCTCCGGCGGCAAGCAGCCCGCGGCGACCGAGCGTGCGAGCACCCGGTAGCTCGATCTGTCGTGTCGGCGTCATCACGGCGCATCGTAACCACGGTGTGGTCGGTTCAGGTCGTTGGCCGGTTGCACTAGGGTTGATCCACCACAACAACACAGCAGGAGGTCGCCCGATGGGTTCTGGGAGTACGCCCGACATCACCGACCACCTGGCAGTTGTGCTGACCGCGCCGGCCGCAGCCCTCGGGCTCGACCTGGAAGCGGTGGACCTCTCCAAGGCCGGCAAGCGCTCGGTGCTGCGGATCGCGGTCGACAAGGACGGTGGCGTCGACATGGACGACATCGCCGAAGCCACCAAGGCGCTGTCGGCGGTCCTCGACGAGTCCGACCTGATGGGCAGCGCGCCGTTCACGCTCGAGGTCACCTCCCCGGGGGTCGACCGTCCGTTGACCCAGCCGCGGCACTGGCGTCGCAACGTCACCCGGCTGGTCAAGGTGGACCTCGCTGAGGGTGGCGAGCCGATCGAGGGCCGGATCGTGTCCTCCGACGACGACGGCGCGGTCGTCGACGTCGCCGGCGACGAGGTGGCGATCACCTACGGGGCGATCACCAAGGCGAAGATCCAGATCGAATTCAAGCGGGAAGGCTGAGACGTGGACATCGACATGAGCATCTTGCGGATGCTCGAGCGCGAGAAGGAGATCTCCTTCGAGGTACTCGTGGAGGCCATCGAGCAGGCACTGCTCACGGCGTACCACAAGTCACCGGGGTCGATGGAGAACGCGCGGGTCCAGCTGGACCGCAAGAGCGGTCACGTCATCGTCTTCGCCCGCGAGACCGACGACGAGGGTGGAACGCTCGGCGAGGAGTTCGACGACACCCCGGCCGACTTCGGCAGGATCGCGGCCACGACCGCGAAGCAGATCATGCTCCAGCGGCTGCGCGACGCCGAGGACGAGATCCGGTTCGGGGAGTTCTCCGGCAAGGAGGGCGACATCGTCTCGGGCCTGATCCAGCAGGGGCGCGACCCGAGCGACGTGATGGTCGACCTCGGCAAGCTCGAGGCGCTGCTGCCTGCCGGTGAGCAGGTTCCCGGTGAGAACTACTCGCACGGCACCCGGATCAAGTGCCTGGTGATCACGGTCCGCAAGGGCATGCGCGGTCCCCAGGTGATGTTGTCGCGCACGCACCCGAACCTGGTCAAGAAGCTGTTCGCGCTCGAGGTCCCCGAGATCGCGGACGGCACCGTGGAGATCGTCGCGATCGCCCGCGAGGCCGGGCACCGGACCAAGATCGCGGTCAAGACCGACGTCGCCGGTGTCAACGCCAAGGGTTCCTGCATCGGTCCGATGGGCCAGCGCGTGCGTGCAGTGATGAGCGAGCTGCACGGCGAGAAGATCGACATCATCGACTGGTCCGACGATCCGGCCGACATGGTCGGTAACGCCCTGAGCCCCGCCCGCGTCTCCAGCGTGACCGTGGTCGACGAGGCCACCCGGTCGGCACGCGTCGTCGTTCCCGACTTCCAGCTCTCGCTCGCGATCGGCAAGGAGGGCCAGAACGCCCGCCTGGCGGCCCGCCTGACCGGCTGGCGCATCGATATCCGCAGCGACGAGGCGGTCGAGGAGTAGCGAGCCGGTTCGGCTTTGGGGTGCGCTACCCGCTAGACTCACCTGCTGGTGACTACCCACGACGAAATCCAGGCTGCGGGCCCTGTCCGCACCTGTATCGGATGTCGTGAACGAGCTGCCAAGAGTGAGTTGCTGCGAGTCGTCGCAGGTGAGGGGACCGTGGTCCCCGATCCGGGCGGTTCGGCGCCGGGACGTGGTGCCCACCTGCATCCGACCCCGGCGTGTTTCGAGCTCGCCGAGCGAAAGCGTGCTTTCACCCGGGCACTGCGGCACGACGCCGCAGGATCCGGAGGTGCGCTGGACCTGGGTGGCCTGAAGCAGTACCTCGCCCCGAGCGCCTGACCAAGAACCTGACCGATCAGTACCGAGATGAAACTGGAGCATCAGCTCATGAGCCTGCGATGAGAACTTCGCGATGAGCGTGCACATCAACTAGCGGTCCGCAGCCCCCGGTTTCATCCCGGGCTCGGACCAGGAGGAACAAGCGTGGCCAAGGTCCGAGTCCATGAACTCGCAAAAGAATATGGCGTCACCAGCAAGGACGTGCTGGGGATGCTCAACGAGCTCGGTGAGTTCGTCAAGGCGCCCAGCTCGACGGTGGAGCCCCCCGTCGTCAAGCGCTTCCAGGACAAGTACGGCGCTGAGCTGACTGCCAAGGCGGAAGCCGCGGCGGCCAAGAAGGCTGCCAAGAAGGCGCCGGCCAAGACGGCCGCTGCTCCGGTCGAGGATGCTGCGGCTGCTGCCGCGGAGCCCGTGACCGCTGAGCCCGTGGCAGCGGATGCTCCGGCTGCGGCGACGTCCGCTCCGCGTCCGGGTCCGCGGGCCGCGAAGAGCGACGTCGTCGAGGAACCGGAGGCCGTCGTCCAGACGCCTGCCGAGCCCGTGGCGCCAGCCGCTGCTCCGGTCGACGAGCCGCCCGCTGACGAAGCTCCGAGCGCTCCGCGCACGACTGCTCGTCCGGGCGCCCCGCGTCCGGGCAACAACCCGTTCTCCTCGACCCAGGGCATGGGCCGTCGTCCGGCTGCTCCGCCGGCTGCTGCCGGTCCGGGTGCTGCCCCGGGTGCTCCCAGTGCTCCTGCTGGTCGGCCCGGTATGCCGCGCCCCAACCCGGCGATGATGCCGAAGTCTCCCGCTGCCTTCGGTGGCGGCCCCGGGGGGGCGCGTCCGCGTCCCGGTGCCGGTGGTCCTGGTGCCGGCGGTCCTGGCCGCGGTGGTCCGGGCGCTGGTGCGCCCGGTCGCGGTGGTCCCGGTGCCCGTCCCGGCGCCGGTGCTGGTGCGCCCGGTCGTGGTGGTTTCGGTGGTGGCCCCGGTGGCGCACCCGGTGGCGGTGCGCCCGGCGGTGGCCCTGGTGGTCGTCCCGGTGGCGGTGGCCGTCCGGGTCAGCGCGGAAGCACCCAGGGTGCCTTCGGTCGCCCCGGTGGCCCGTCGCGCCGTGGCCGCAAGTCGAAGCGTGCCCGTCGCCAGGAGTTCGAGCAGATGGAAGCGCCGACCATTGGCGGCATCCGCGTCCGCAAGGGCAGCGGCGAGACCGTGCG
>JAOPXD010000055.1 GCA_025965315.1 Marmoricola sp. | reverse complement strand
TCTTCTTCGCGCCGACCAGCGCAGCCGGCGTCCCCTGGAACACGACTGACCCACCGTCATGACCGGCCCCGGGCCCGAGGTCGATGATCCAGTCGGCGTGCGCCATCACGGCCTGGTGGTGCTCGATGACGATCACCGACTTCCCGGAGTCGACCAGACGGTCCAGCAGACCGAGCAGCTGCTCGACGTCAGCCAGGTGCAATCCGCTGGTCGGCTCGTCGAGAACGTAGATGTCGCCCTTCTCGGCCATCTGGGTGGCGAGTTTGAGCCGTTGGCGCTCCCCACCCGACAACGTGGTCAGTGGTTGTCCCAGGCTGACATAACCAAGACCTACGTCCGTCAGCCGCTCCAGGATCCTGTGTGCCGCCGGGACCGCAGCCTCGCCGTCGGCGAAGAACGTCGTCGCCTCGCTCACCGACATCGCGAGCACCTCGGCGATGTTGCGGCCACCCAGGGTGAATTCGAGGACCGCGGCCTGGAACCTTCTCCCCTCGCACTCCTCGCAGACCGACTCAACCGTCGCCATCACGCCGAGTTCGGTGAAGATGACACCGGCACCGTTGCACGCAGGACACCCACCTTCGGAATTGGCGCTGAACAGGGCCGGCTTGACCCCGTTCTCCTTGGCGAACGCCTTCCGGACGGGCTCCAGCAGGCCGGTGTACGTCGCTGGGTTGCTGCGGCGCGATCCCTTGATCGCGCTCTGGTCGATCACGACGACGCTGTCACGTCCGGCCACCGAACCCTGGATCAAGGAGCTCTTCCCGGACCCGGCCACCCCGGTGATCGCGCAGAGCACGCCGAGCGGGATGTCGACGTCGACGTCCTTCAGGTTGTGCGTCGAGGCCTGGCGGACCTCGAGCGCACCGGAGGGCTCGCGCACCGACTCCTTGAGCGACACGCGGTCGGCGAGGTGCCGACCGGTGACCGTGCCGCTCTTGTGCAGACCTGCCAGGGTGCCCTCGAAGCAGACCGTCCCGCCCGCTGTACCGGCTCCGGGGCCCAGGTCGATGACGTGGTCAGCGATGGCGATCGCCTCCGGCTTGTGCTCGACGACGAGCACGGTGTTGCCCTTGTCGCGCAGCTGGAGCAGCAGCTCGTTCATCCGGGCGATGTCGTGCGGATGCAACCCGATCGTCGGCTCGTCGAAGACGTAGGTGACGTCGGTCAGCGAGGAGCCGAGGTGCCGGATCATCTTGGTGCGCTGGGCCTCACCGCCCGAGAGCGTGCCGGCCGGCCGGTCCCGGCTCAGGTAGCCCAGCCCGATCTCGGCGAACGCGTCGAGCAGGTGCTGCAACCCGGTCACCAGCGGCGCGACCGTCGGGTCCTTCACCCCACGCAGCCAGGTGGCGAGGTCGCTGATCTGCATCGCGCAGACCTCGGCGATGTTCTTGCCGGCGATCATCGAGGACCGCGCCTGCTTGCTCAGGCGGGTGCCGTCGCAGTCGGGGCAGGTGGTGAAGGTGACCGCACGTTCGACGAAACGGCGGACGTGCGGCTGCATCGACTCGACGTCCTTGGACAACATCGACTTCTGGACCTTCGTGAGCACGCCTTCGTAGGTGAGGTTCACCCCGTCGACCTTGATCTTCTCCGGCTCGCCGTGCAGCAGCTTCTTGAGGTCCTTGTCCGAGTACTTGCCGATCGGCTTGTCCAGGTCGAACCCGGCGCCGCTGAAGATCCGTCCGTACCAGCCGTCCATGCTGTAGCCGGGCACGAGCAGGGCCCCGCCCGACAGCGAGAGTGCCGGGTCGTAGATGGCCGTGAGGTCGAAGTCGTTGAGCGACCCCATCCCCTCGCACCGTGCGCACATCCCGCCCTGGTAGACGGCGTTGCGCACCACCGAGGTCGAACCCTGGCCCTTGTCCGTCTTCATCATTCCGCTCGCCACCCGGGTGGGGACGTTGAACGCGAACGCTGTCGGCGGGCCGACGTACGGATCACCGATCCGGCTGAACAGGATCCGCAACATCGCGTTCGCGTCGGTGGCCGTTCCCACGGTCGACCGCGGATTGGCACCCATCCGCTCCTGGTCGACGATGATCGCGGTGGTCAGTCCGGCGAGCAGATCGACCTCGGGTCGCGCCAGCATCGGCATGAAGCCCTGCAGGAAGCTGCTGTAGGTCTCGTTGATCAGGCGCTGGGACTCTGCCGCGATCGTCCCGAAGACCAACGAGCTCTTGCCCGAGCCGGACACCCCGGTGAACACCGTCAGCCGACGCTTCGGGATCTCGACGCTGATGTCCTTCAGGTTGTTCACCCGGGCGCCCTGCACCCGGATCAGGTCGTGGCTGTCGGCGGACGTGCTCATCGGCTCTCCCTCGATCTGCGGCGGGGCTCAGAGTAGCCAGCGGCCGTTCCGGCACGGTCGGTACGGCGAGCAGCAGCCACCAGCAGCACATGGTTAGGCGGACTCCCAGACGAACCCGTCCGGGTCGGTGAACGAGCCCGCGTCGCTGGTGATCAGGATCCTGTGCGAACCGGAGCCCTCCGCCGGGACGCCGGCGTCCTTCGCGAGCGCGGCCAGCTTGTAGAGGCCCAGGGTGACCGCGTTCGGCGAACCGGCGAACTGGACGTACTTGCTGCCGTAACTCTTGTCGACGACGAGTCCGTGGCCCACGTAGAAGTCCTTCGTCGCCTTCACGTCCTCAACACCGATCAGCAGCACCAGGTCCTCGAACTCCAACGTGGTCGGGCCGGTGTCCTTCTTCGACGAGCACGCGACCTTCCAGATCGCGCCGTCAGGGGCCCGGACGACTCCGCCGTACCCCCAGAAGCTCTTCTTGACCGCCTTGATCTCGGTCGCACCCGATTGGAGGGCGGCGGCGACGAACGCGTCGACGATGCTCGGCTGCGAGACCACCAGCGAGAGCGTGTAGCCGCGGAAGCCGGTCGTCGCGTCGTCCCCGGCTCGCACCTTGACCAGTGCACTGACACCGAGCGACTCGTAGAACGCCGCCGCAGCCACCGGATCGGAGACCTCGAGGGTCACCGAGGTGATCGCCGCCATCTCAGCGCACCTCGTTGATACGGATGTGGTTGCCGGCGGGGTCGCGGAACGCGCAATCGCGAACGCCGTACGGCTGGTCGGTCGGCTCCTGGATGACGTCGGCGCCGGTGGCTTCGAGCCGCTCGAACGTGGCATCGAGATCCGGGGTCGCCAGGATGAGCCGGGCGTAGGTGCCCTTCGCCATCATCTCGGCGATGGTCGCGCGCTCCGCGTCGTTGAGTCCCGGGTCGGCCGCGGGCGGCTCGAGCACGATGCACATGCTCGGCTGGTCGGTGGGTCCTACCGTGATCCAGCGCATCCCGTTGTAGCCGACGTCGTTGCGGACCTCGAAGCCGAGGGCGTCGCGGTAGAAGGCCAGCGAGGCCTCCGGATCGGTGTGGGCGAGGAACGTGGTGTGAATGGTGATGTCCATGCCGATCACGCTAGAGGGGCGCCAGGCACCGGTGCTTCTTCATTCCTGATCGATTCGGCACCGTTCCCGCGCGAGCGGATCGGACGGGTGACCTGCTTGACCACGCAGGACGGCATCTCCGGGCCCGAGGTCGCTGCCTGGTCCCGGTAGACGCTGGGCGGTACACCGACCAGCTCGGTGAACCTGGTGCTGAAGGTGCCCAGCGAGGAGCAGCCGACCTCGAAGCAGACGTCGGTGACGCTCAGGTCCCCCCGGCGCAGCAGCGCCATCGCACGTTCGATGCGTCGGGTCATCAGGTAGCTGTACGGAGATTCCCCGTAGGCGAGCTTGAACTGACGACTGAGGTGGCCCGCCGAGAGGTGCACGCCGCGCGCGAGGGACTCGACGTCCAGCGGCTGTGCGTACTCCCGGTCCATCCGGTCCCGGACCCGTCGCAGCAGCGCGAGCTCGCGCAGGTTCGCGGTCGCACCGGTCTCGCTGGTCACGAGCACGATCGTGCCACGTCAGGCGAGCGGAATGCCTGCCGCGCCCTTGCTCGCCTGGTACAGCGCCGACACCTCGGCGTAGGCATCGCTCAGCCGGAGGACGCGCTCGGCGAGCTGCTCATCCCCGGAATCCCGGACGGCGGCGGCGAGATCGTGGCTCGTGAAGTAGGCGTTGACGCGGTTGTAGAGGTCTCGTCCGGGCGCAGGCTCTGCCCGGTCGGGATCCGGCACTGCGTAGACCGCCTTCAGGATCGCGATGTCGTACGGGATCGCGAACGCGTCCGCGGAGTCCCGATGGCTGAACAGGTACCCGAACTCGGTGAAACCGGACCAGGTGATCCCGCTCAGGCACAGCGAGCACGGTTCGTGGGTGGCCAGGAAGAAGCAGTCGCCGGGGTCGGGCCGTTGGTCCGCGGGCAGCTCGTGGAAGCGCTTGATCGCGTGGATCTCGCCGTGCCACAGCGGGTTCTCGATCTCGTTGTTCGACTCGGCCACGACCACGCCGAGGTCGTCGCGGCGCAAGATCGCGGCGCCGAAGAGCTTGTTGCCCACCGCGACCCGGGCGCGGGTCAGCGGCAGGACGTCCTGCTCGATCACGTCCAGGTAGCGAGCCAGGGTGCTGCTGCTCCAGGGTGACGACGTCATCGCCCCACTCCCCTAGCGCGGAACCGGCACGGTCGACACGCTCCTCGGGTCGATCAGGATCTTGGCGTGCGTCTCGGGATCCTTGAGCGCGTCGAACGCCCCGGCGACGCCGCCGAGCCCCACGACCCCGGTGATGATCGGCTCTGCGTCGACCTTGCCGTCGGCCAGCAGGTGCAGTGCGTCGTGGAAGTCCAGCGGCGTGTAACCCAGCACGAACCGCAGATCGATCTCCTTGTTGATCGCCATCGAGGGCCGGAACCGGTCCGGCTCCATGCAGACACCGACCACGACGATCCGGGAGGCGAGCGGCGCTGTGCTGATGATCTCCTCGATCACGCCAGGGACGCCCACGCACTCGAAGATCACCGGGTGCTTCGGTGTCGCCGCGCCGAGCTTCTCCGCCGCACGCCAGACCAACGGCCACGGGACCGGCAGCTTGCTGAGCTTCTCCACGGTCGAGACGCCGAGCTCGAAGATCTCGGGGGCCGCGACGATGTGACCGTGACGCGCCGCTGAGGAGTACGGCGACTCCGTGGCCGGATCCACCACGACATCGGCGCCGCACGTCGTCGCGAGTGCGCGGCGCCCGGCGGAGAAGTCGCTGGCGATGACCGTCTTCACGCCCTGTGCCTTGAGCATCATGATCACCGACAGCCCGACCGGGCCGCAGCCGATCACGATGGCCACCTGTCCCTTACCCACCTCGCCGCGGCGTACGGCGTGCAGGCCGACGGCGAGCGGTTCGGTCACCGCCGCGACGTCGGTGGCCAACCCGTTCGGAACCGCCAGCGTCAGCGCGTCCTGGACCAGGACCTGCTCGGCGTACGCTCCCGGCGCCTGCGCGGAGAGACCGGTCGTGTGGATGGCGCCGCCCTTGCGGACCAGCGGGAACGACACCACCGGCGTGCCCTCGGCCAACCGGCTGCCCTTCCCGCGAGCGGTGACGATCCCGGAGAACTCGTGGCCGAGGACCACCTTCTCCGAGGACCGCATCAGGGCGTCGTACCCCAGCTCGACGCCGATGTCGGCCAGCGCATCGGCGTGGTGGCGGGCATGCAGGTCCGAGCCGCAGATGCCGCACCGGACGACGTCGAGGACGAGCTGGCCCGCCTCGGGGGTGGGCGCGTCGACGTCCTCGACGCTGAGGACGGTCCCGGAGACGACGACGGCCTTCATGCCTGCGGCTCCTGGGTCTTCTCGGCGATCGCCTGGATCCGCTCCAAGGTCTGGCGCATCCCCTTGGCGTTCACCCGCGAGCGGTGCCAGCCGAGCAGCGACCAGTAGACCCGGGAGACGGCTCCGGGCGCGAGCGCGAAGGACTCGGTGACCGCGGTGCCGGTACCGGACCCGGCGAGCTCGTAGGTCCACCGGTTCGACTCGGCGCCGTTGAAGATCACCACGAACCCGAACTTCTTCCCGGGCTCGCAGTCGGTGACGTGGCACTCGGTCCAGTAGATCGGGCCGATGCCGTTGCGCTTGACGTGTCCCTTGAACCGCGCGCCGACGGCAGGACCGGTCGCACCGTCGAGCCAGACGGCTTCGAAGGTCTCCGGGGAGAATTCACCGATCCGGGTGACGTCGCTGACGAGCTCCCAGACGGTCTCCGGGCTGGCAGCCATCTCGACGGTCACTGATCCACGCATGCGGGAAACCTAGCAGCGGACTCACGAAGGCGGTCGTGGTCGCCAACGCTTCCAGACCGCGGTCCCGGTGGCCCGGGGCTTGCCGTCCCACTCGAGCCACACCTCAGCGGTGATCTCCGCTTCCGAAGCCTCCAGGACCCGGGCGAGCAGCTGCACCGGTTCGTCGAGCGGCGCCGGCCGCAGGTAGCGGACGTCCAGTCCTGCGGTCACGTACGGGAGGTCCGCGCCCGGGAGCGGCGGCCAGCCCCGGGTCCAGGCCTCGTGGGTCACCGCTGCCGCGCTGTGGCAGTCCAGGACCGTCGCGATGATCCCGCCGTTGAGGTAGCCCAGCCCGTTGTCGTGCTCGGCCCACGGCGTGAACCACGCTTCGACCAGACCGTCGTCGCGGACGTGGCTCTTGAGCTGCAGGCCCTTGGAGTTCGACGGGCCGCACCCGAAGCACGGGAGGTTCGGGAAGTACCGGTCCTGGAGGCTGTCGTTAGTCATCCCGCGCGATCATGCCACCGGTTGCAGCACGTCCGCGATCACGGTCATCAGGTCGCGCATGCTGCTGCCCTTCACGACGTACCGGTCGGCACCGGCTGCGAGCGCCTCGGCCTCGATCGTGGTGCGCTGGAACGACGAGAACACGATCACCCGTACGTCGGGCACGGCAGCGCGGATCAACGGCAGTGCTGCGAGGCCGTCCATCCGCGGCATCGCGACGTCGAGCAGGACCAGGTTCGGTTGCAGCACGCGCGCCTGGTCGACCGCGTCGACCCCGTCGATCGCCTCGCCGACCACCTCGTAGTCGCCGTGGCTGCGGAGCTTGATCCGAAGAAGCGCGCGGGCGTCCTCGGCGTCGTCGACGATCAGCACCCGCGGGAGATGTCCTCGGATCATGTCGTCTGCGTCCATCGTGCTCTCCTCGCTCCCCACGGCGCATCGTAGGACCGTTGGTCCGCAGGCGCGCGAGCCGGACTGGACCGGTGGCTAACCTTCCGACATGACTTCTTCGGCTGACGTCGTACGACGTTTCCTCACCCTGCTCGAAACCGGTCAGGCGGAAGCGGCAGTGGCCCTTCTGGACCCGGCCGTCGAGTGGCGGAACACCGGGGTGCCCACGTTCCGCGGCTCCAAGGTCGTCGGGATGCTCCGTGACATGGAGCGTCGCGGGATCGGCTTCAGGGTCGACCTCACGCACATCGTCAGCGACGGCAGCGTGGTGCTGACCGAGCGCACCGACATCCTGAGCTACCGGAGGTGGGAGACGTCGTTCTGGGTCTGCGGCACCTTCGAGGTCGCCGACGGCCTGATCACGCTGTGGGACGACCACTTCTCGATGGGGAACTTCGTCGCGGCCTCGATCAGGGGCCTGATCGGGATCGCACGCCGCTGACCTCGCTGCTGACCTCGTAGCTGGCCCGGCGGAGCTACTTCCAGCGACCGAGCCACTCGGCCGACGTCTTGGCCAGGGCCATCTGCCACAGCGGCCCGAAGCTGATCCGGCCGGCGCCTGCGCGGGCGTACATGGCCAGGTCGCCGTCGACCGGGTTGGCGATCGCGTTCACCGGGAGCGGCAGCGCCGCGCAGATCCGGGCGAGCGTCTCCTCGTCGTGGAAACCCACCGGGTAGAGCGAGTCGGCCCCGGCTTCGGCGCAGGCGATCATCCGCGCGATCGCCAGGTCGACCCGTTCGTCCTCGGGCCCGACCTGGTTCTTGAACGTGTCGGTGCGGGCGTTGATCACCAGGTGCACGCCCGCGGTGTCGGCGGCCGCGCGCAGCTCGCCGATCAGGGCCGCGTGCTCCTCCGACGTACGCATCCGACCGCCGTCGGAGTGGACGGTGTCCTCGATGTTGAGTCCGACGGCACCCGCAGCGAGCAACCCGTTGATCAACGTCGTGGCGGACTCGCCGTACCCGGACTCGATGTCGACGGACACCGGGACCTCGACGGCCTCGGTGATCTGGGTGACCCGGGTGGTGAGCTCGACGAAGGTCATCCCCTCGCCGTCCGGACGTCCGATCGAGTCGGCCAACGGGTGGCTGCCGACGGTGAGGCCGCTGAAGCCGGCCTGGACCGCGGTACGGGCCGACCACGCGTCCCACACGGTCGGCAGCACGCCCGGGTCACCCGGCTGGTGCAGGGCGAGCAGGGCCTGGGCCAGTGTGTCGAGTTCAGCAGTGCTCATCGGTATCCCTTTCAGGGCTGCAGCAGGACCTTGATCGCGCGACGCTCGTCCATCGCACGGTAGCCCTCGGCCACGTCGGCCAGGGGTATCACCGAGTCGAACACCAGACCGGGGTTCACGCTTCCCGAGGTCACCAGGTCGAGGAGCTCGGGCAGGTAGCGCCGTACCGGCGCCATCCCGCCCGCGAGCCCGACGTTGTTGTCGAACATCTGCCGAACCGGCAGCGTGATCCCGTGCGGTGCACCGACGAAGCCGACCATCGCGCCGGGGCGGGCGATATCGAAGGCCATCCGCATCGAGTCATCGGTCCCGACGCACTCGAGCACGGCGTCGGCGCCGACACCGCCGGTGATCTCCTTGACGCGCTCCGCACCGCCGGCTCCGCGCTCGGCGACGACGTGGGTCGCGCCGAACGCCCGGGCGATCTCCTGCCGGGACTCGTGCCGCGACATCGCGATCACCTTCTCCGCCCCCAGCTGGACCGCTGCGAGGACGCCGCAGAGGCCGACCGCGCCGTCACCGACGACCACGACGGTGTCCCCCTTCTTGACCCCGGCGGACACGGCGCAGTGCCAGCCGGTGGGAAACACGTCCGACAGCGTCAGCAGGGACGGGATCAGGTCCGCGTCCGGCATGCCGTCGGTCTTGACCAGGCTGCCCTCGGCCTGACCGACCAGGCCGTACTCACCCTGACCACCGGTGGTGAACCCGCCGTTCGAGCACGCGGACTGGGCGCCGTTGCGGCAGTGCGGACAGGTGTTGTCGCAGGTGCAGAACGGGACGATCACGAAGTCTCCGGCTCTGAACGAGCGGACCTGGGAACCGACCTCCTCGACCACACCGACCATCTCGTGACCGATCGTCGAACCGGCCGTGACCGGGTTCTCGCCCCGGTACGGCCACAGGTCCGAACCGCAGATGCAGCCAGCAGTGATCTTGATGATCGCGTCGGTCGGAGCCTTGATCGTCGGTTCCGGTCGCTCCTCGAGGCGGATGTCCCCGGCGGCATGGATCGTGGTGACGCGCATGACCCGATCCTGCCAGTACCCACAACCTGATCCAGCGGGCATTGGCTTCATCTCATATCTGAGATAGCGTCCGGCCCGTGACCGCCGACTACCTCTCCCAGATCGGCACGCTGATCCGCAGCGCGCGCAAGCACCGCGGTTGGACCCAGCAGCAGCTCGCCGACGCGCTCAGCACCAGCCAGAGCGCGGTCAACCGGATCGAACGAGGGCACCAGAACGTCTCCTTGGAGATGCTCGCCAGGATCGGTGAAGCGCTCGACGAGCAGCTCGTCAGCATCGGCGCGGGTCCGGTCCACCTCCGCGTCACCGGTCCCACCACGCTCTCGGGCAGCATCGACGTCAAGACGTCCAAGAACGCCGGCGTCGCGCTGCTCTGCGCCGCCCTGCTCAACAACGGTCGGACGACGCTGCGCAAGGTCGCCCGGATCGAGGAGGTCAACCGTCTCCTCGAGGTGCTGGCGAGCATGGGGGTCAAGACCCGGTGGCTCAACGAGGACAACGACCTCGAGATCGTTCCGCCGGCACGTCTGGACATCGCCGCGATCGACACCGAGGCTGCACGTCGTACCCGCTCGGTGATCATGTTCCTGGGCCCGCTCCTGCACCGCAGTAACGACTTCGAGCTGCCGTACGCCGGCGGCTGCGACCTGGGTACCCGGACGGTCGAACCGCACCTGACCGCGCTGCGCCCGTTCGGGCTCGAGGTCAAGGCGACCGACGGGGTCTACCACGCGATCGTCCCGGCGGCGACGGCTCCCAAGCGTCCGATCGTCCTGACCGAGCGCGGTGACACCGTCACCGAGAACGCGCTGATGGCCGCAGCCCTGTCCGAAGGCACCACCGTGATCCGCAACGCCAGCCCGAACTACATGGTCCAGGACCTGTGCTTCTTCCTGACCAAGCTCGGCGTCGTGATCGAGGGCATCGGGACCACCACCCTGACGGTCACCGGCTGCCCGGTGATCGACGTGGACGTCGAGTACTTCCCCAGTGAGGACCCGATCGAGGCGATGTCGCTGCTCGCCGCGGCGATCGTGACCGGCTCCGAGATCACGATCCGGCGCGCGCCGATCGAGTTCCTCGAGATCGAGCTGGCCCTGCTCGAGGAGATGGGGTTCCGCTACGAGCGCTCCGAGGAGTACGTCGCCGCGAACGGGCACACCCGGCTGGTCGACCTGACCACAGCCGTCTCGCCGCTGCACTCCCCCATCGACAAGATCCACCCGATGCCGTTCCCGGGGCTCAACATCGACAACCTGCCCTTCTTCGCCGTGATCGCAGCCGTCGCCCAGGGCCAGACGATGCTGCACGACTGGGTCTACGAGAACCGGGCGATCTACCTGACCGAGCTCAGCAAGCTGGGCGGCAAGATCACCCTGCTCGACCCGCACCGCGTCATGATCGACGGCCCCACCCACTGGTCGGGCGCCGAGATCGTGTGTCCGCCGGCGCTGCGGCCCGCCGTGGTGATCCTGCTCGCGATGATGGCGTCCAAGGGCACCTCGGTGCTGCGCTCGGTGTACGTGATCAACCGGGGGTACGAGGACCTCGCCGAGCGCCTGAACCAGCTCGGTGCGCGTATAGAGACCTTCCACGACCTGCGATGAGTCGTCCCGTCACGGGCTTCGCGTACCTGGACGCCCTCCTGGAGACGCCGGGCACCGTGCTTGCGCTGGCCCACCGCGGCGGAGCCGGCGTGCCCGGGCTCGAGGGGCTGGAGAACACCGCGGTCGCCTTCAGGAGCGCGTACGCGCTCGGATACCGCTACCTGGAGACCGACGTCCACCTGAGTGCTGACGGTCGCCTGATCGCGTTCCACGACGACGTCCTCGACCGGGTCACCGACGGGGTCGGGCAGGTCGCCGCGGTCACGACCGCGGTCCTCGACGCAGCGCGGATCGGGGGCGCCGAGCCGATCCCGATGATGGCGGACCTGCTCGAGGAGTTCGGTGACTGCCGGTTCAACATCGATCTGAAGTCCGTCGGCGCGGGCGCGGCGCTCGCCGACCTCGTCGACGCGACCGGGTCTCACGACCGCGTCTGCGTCGGCTCGTTCTCCCTCGCCCGGATGCGCGAGTTCCGCCGGCGTACTGGCGGACGCGTCGCAACCACGGCGACCCCTGCCGAGGTGGTCGCACATCTGCTCGCCGCGACCCCGTCCCTGGCGCGATGGGCCACCGGTGGCGTACCGGTGCTCCAGGTCCCGCACCGGCGAGGACCGGTCCCGGTGGTCACCGCCTCCTTCGTACACCGGGTCCACGCCGCCGGTGCGCACCTGCACGTCTGGACGATCGACGACGCCGACGAGATCGCCGAGCTCATCGGGCTCGGCGTGGACGGGATCTTCACCGATCGCCCCGACGTGCTGCGCGACGTGCTGACAGCCCGTGGTCTGTGGCGCGATCCCTCGTGAACGCGCGGGTGCGCGACATCGACCCTGACGACGGTGTGAGACCGGTCTCGCCGCAGATCTGCGGGAATCCTCAGGAAGCCTCGTTCGTTGTCCATTTCACGAGGGAAATACTGCTCGAGCAACGTTCAGGAGCCCGGGTCGGCGTCACGTTCGACTTGATTGCGCGTCCCTGAGGTTGTACGCATGAGGTGCGCGGCCACGACCTGGTCGCACGGAACTAGTGGAGGATCCATGGGAGACCGCACACTGCGAGGCGCACGCCTCGGTGGCCAGAGCTTCGAAGACGAGCGTGGCATCGAGTTCGCCGCTCGCCAGCAGGTCGGGTACCAGTGCACCCGTGGACACCTCTTCGAGATCACGATGTCGGTCGAGGCCGACGTGCCGGCGAACTGGGAATGCCCCCGCTGCGGCGCCGAGGCGCTGAGCACGGCCGGCATCCTTCCCGAGCAGAAGGTCGAGAAGCCTGCCCGCACGCACTGGGACATGCTGCTCGAGCGGCGCTCCATCAGCGAGCTCGAGGACATCCTGACCGAGCGGCTCGAGCTGCTCCGCGGCGGCGAGATCGGACCGGCGCACCTGCACCGCCCGGCATCGCGCTCGAAGAAGAAGAAGGCCACGGCCTGACCTGATCGCGGTCAGTCCCCAGTCACTCCCCGGGGTCGACCACGTCGCCCTGGACCACGTCCCCCGGACGGCTGGTCCCTGGGCGGCCGGGTCCGGTGCTCCACGAAGCACCGGTGGGCCCGGTCGTGCCGAGCAGCCGACGGGCGATCGTCTTCGAGAGCAGCCTCCGAGCGAGCGGACGCGTCAGCGGGAAGATCGCGAACATCCCGATCACGTCCGAGACGAACCCGGGACTGATCATCAGTGTTCCGCCGACGACGATCAGGATGCCGTCGGCCAGCTCCCTGGTGGGCATCCGGCCCTCGGCAATGGCGATCCGCAGCGCGCGCCAGGCGCGGCTGCCCTCGCGGCGCAGGAGCCAGGACCCGAAGGCGCTGTCGGCGATCAGCAGCAGGATCGTCCACCAGACGCCGATCACGTGCCCGACCTGGATCAGGACGTAGATCTCGGCGATCGGGACGACGATGAACGAGATCAGCAGCAACCAGAATCCCCAGCGCCGCCTCACTCGCCGACCTCCCCGTCGTAGGCCTCGCGCAGCAGGTCTGCATGACCGTTGTGCCGCGCGTACTCCTCAATCATGTGCAGCACGATCCAGCGCAGGCTGAACCGACCGGTGCCGTCAGGGCTGCCCGGTTTCGCCTCGCGGGCCGACAGGGTGTCGAGGCCGCCGGTGCCGACCGCCGCGTCGATGTGCGAACGACTGCGCGCCACCGCCGCGTCGTAGGCGCCGAACAGGTCGGCGGCAGGGTCATCGGCACCGGTGCGGAAGTCCCAGTCCGGATCGGCGTCCCAGTCGATCGAGTCCCACGGGTCCCCGGCCGGCTGGTCGAGCAGGACCCGGGTGAACCAGCTCGTCTCGACCAGGGTCAGGTGCTTCATCAACCCGCCCAGGGTCATCGTGGATGCGCCCACACGGAGCGCGAGCCCGTCGGCGCCCACGCCGGCGACCTTGGCCCGGAACGTGGCCCGGTGGTAGTCGAGGAACGCGAGCACGGTCGAGGCCTCGTCGCCCCGCAGCGGCGGCGAGACCCGGTCGGTGGAAGGTGTCTGTGCCATGGGACCACGCTAGCCGGGCCGTGCCAGAAAGGCGGCGGGGGGAGGAACGGGACCTTCGGACCGCCCGCACGATGACTGGCTGTCACCGGGCGACCGTTGTCTACTGGCGCCGCACTCCCCCCGTGTTCTCCCATCTGGCCTGCGCCACCTCGATGTGCGGAAGGGGTCCACCCACACCGTGGCGGCCGGTGAGGCTTTGCCCCTCATATCGAGGTTCGCAAGCAAGACGATCTGCCTGGAGGAACGAGGTAACCCAACCGAGGTCGAGGCGTCCTGTCAACCACGAGTTGACCTGCGCAGATGCTGCAAATCCGCAGGTCAGGCGAGTGACCCGTGGACCAACAATTGGTGAAAGAAAAATTGCTGGTCCGGCGTGTTCCCCCGGACTCGCTGAAGTGCTCCTTGAAGGTTCACTCTTCTCCGCGACCGCCCGCCTAGGGCAGACTCACCCGGTGCCCCCTCGCCTGATGCTGCTCGACACCGCGTCGCTGTACTTCCGTGCCTTCTACGGCGTGCCGGACTCGGTCCGGGCCCCGGACGGCACCCCGGTGAATGCCGTTCGCGGCCTGCTGGACTTCATCACCCGGCTCGTCGAGGAGTACCGCCCGACGCACCTCGTGTGCTGCTGGGACAACGACTGGCGACCGCAGTGGCGCGTGGACCTGATCCCGTCGTACAAGGAGCACCGCGTCGTCGCTGTGACGCCCGGCGACCGGCCCGACGTCGAGGAGGTCCCGGACCCTCTCGAGGTCCAGATCCCGGTGATCATCGACGTGCTCGCGGCCCTCGGGATCGCCGTCGTCGGCGCCGACCACTACGAGGCCGACGACGTGATCGGCACCCTGGCCACCGGAGCAGGGATGCCGGTGGACATCGTGACCGGCGACCGCGACCTGTTCCAGCTGGTCTCCGACGCCGAGCAGATCCGGGTGCTCTACACGGCGCGCGGGGTCGGGCGGCACGAACGGCTCACCGATGAGGTCGTCGTCGGGAAGTACTCCGTGCTGCCGTCCCAGTACGCCGATTTCGCCACCTTGCGCGGCGACTCCTCCGACGGGCTTCCGGGCGTGGCCGGGATCGGCGAGAAGACCGCGGCGGCGCTGCTGCTGGCCCACGGCGACCTGGCCGGCATCCTCGCCGCAGCAGCCGACCCGGGCTCGTCGATGGCGCCCGGCCCGCGGACCAAGATCAACGCCGCCCTCCCCTACCTCGCCGTTGCCCCGACGGTGGTCGCGGTGGCGACGGACATCGACCTCGGGGCCCCGGACCTGACCCTGCCACCGAGCCCGGTCGATCCGGCGCGGCTGGAGGCACTGACCCAGCAGTGGGGCCTGGGCAGCTCGGTGACCCGCGTGGTCGCCGCGATGGTGCCGGTCAGCTGACCGAGGAGTAGGAGACCACGCCGCGCCGCAGCCGGGTGACGGCCTCCCGCGCGTTGTCCCGGAGCTCCGGGTCACCCTCGGCGGCATCGCCGACCTGACCAGCCAGGTCGATCAGCTGCTTGATCCAGCGGACGAAATCGCCGGCAGCAAGTCCGGTGGCGTCGAGCACCTCGTCGAGGTCGTCGCCCTCGGCCCAGCGGTAGGCGGCGAGCGCGAACCCGAAGTCGGGCTCCCGGAGCTGGTCGAGCTTGTGCTCGCGTTCCAGGGCGTCGAGCTCGGCCCAGAGCGACGTCATCTCGCGCAGGACCTCCTTCACCGGCCCGCCCGGCAGCTTCGGCGACTGGGCGTCGTCGGCCTTGCGCGACTCGAAGACCAGGGCGGAGAGCACCGCGGCGAGCTGGCTCGGGTCGAGGTCACTCCACAGGCCGGCCCGCAGCGACTCGGCGGTCACCAGGTCCATCTCGTTGTAGATCCGCATCAACGTGCGGCCCCGGGGGGTGACGACGTCGTCCTGGAGGTACTCCAGCGCGGTCAGGACGTCGCAGACCCGGTCGAACTGGCGCGCGATCGTGTTGGTCCGCTGCTCGATCCGGCGACGCAGGGTCCGCGAGTCCCGGTCGAGCTTGTACCAGCGCTCCATCCACCGTGCGTGGTCCTCGCGGTCCGGGCAGCCGTGGCACGGGTGCTTGCGCAGCGTCGCCCGCAGCTCCTCGATCCGCGCGGACCCGTCCGCTGACGGCGTCCCGGTCATTCCGCTGCCCCTGCCACTTCCCGGGCCCGGCGGGGGCGGCGTGAAGCCGTGCGTGCGGATCTTCAGCGTCGAGGCGAGGTCCTTGCGCGACTGCGGGTTGCGGCCGTTGAAGGTCTTCGGGATCGTCATCCGGGTGAACGGCACGACCGGCGTCGGGAAGTCCACCAGGCTCAGCCGCCGGGCGTGCCGGTCAGCCGTGAGCACGTAGGGACGCGGTCCGTCGCGGTCGTAGGCCGCCCCGGGATCGATGATCACTGCGATGCCCTCGTAGCGGCCCGCGGGGATCTCGATGACGTCGCCCGGCCTCAGCGCATCGAGGGACGCGAGCACCTCGGAGCGACGGTCGTGACGCCGTGACCGGGCCATCCCGGCTTCGGTGTCCGAGAGCTCCCGGCGCAGCCGGGCGTACTCGCCGAAGTCGCCGAGGTCGCAGGCGGCCGAGGCGGCGTACCCGTCCAGCGCGTCGTCGCTCTTGCGCAGCTGTCGCGCCAGGCCGACCACGGCCTTGTCGGCCTGGAACTGGGCGAACGAGGACTCCAGCAGCTCGCGTGCCCGCTCCCGGCCGAACTGGTGCACCAGGTTCACCGCCATGTTGTACGACGGCGCGAACGACGACTTGAGCGGATACGTCCGGGTCGAGGCGAGCCCGGCCACGGACTTCGGCTCCAGACCCGGCTGCCAGAGCACGACGCCGTGTCCCTCGACGTCGATGCCGCGGCGACCGGCACGACCGGTGAGCTGGGTGTACTCCCCCGGGGTGATGTCGGCGTGGGTCTCGCCGTTCCACTTCGAGAGCTTCTCCAGCACCACCGAGCGGGCCGGCATGTTGATGCCCAGCGCCAGCGTCTCGGTGGCGAAGACGACCCGGCACAGGCCACGCAGGAACAGCTCCTCGACGCACTCCTTGAACGTCGGCAGCATCCCGGCGTGGTGGGCGGCCACTCCGCGGGTCAGCGCGTCGACGAACTCGTGGTAGCCCAGGACCTCCAGGTCCTCCTCGGGCAGGTGCGCGCAGTGCTCCTTGACGAACGCGAGGATCTCGTCACGCTCGGCCGGGGTGGTCAGCTTCAGGTCGGCGTTCAGGCACTGCTGGACGGCGGCGTCGCAGCCGACGCGGCTGAAGATGAAGACGATCGCTGGCAGCAGCCCGGCACGGTCGAGCTGCTCGACGACGTCGGCACGGCTCGGTACCCAGACCCGACGGCCGTTGCCGGCCTGCCGGGCACGATCGGGGCGGCGCTGGCCCTTCGGCGAGCGCCGGTCGCGCATCCGGCCGCTGATCAGGTCGTCGCGGGCCACCCTCAGCAGGGCGTCGTTGACCTTCTCCTCGCCCGGCTTGACGGTCCCGTCCGTGCCCTGCCCACCAGAGGCGAAGAGGTCGAACATCTTCCGGCCGACGAGCACGTGCTGGTACAGCGGTACCGGGCGTCGTTCCTCGACGATGGTGACGGTCTCGCCACGGACGGTGCCGAGCCACTCGCCGAACTCCTCGGCGTTGCTGACCGTGGCCGACAAGGAGACCAGGGCGACCGACTCGGGCAGGTGGATGATCACCTCTTCCCAGACGGCACCGCGGGAACGGTCGGCCAGGTAGTGCACCTCGTCCATCACCACGTACGCCAGGCCGGTCAGCGCGCGCGACCCGGCGTACAGCATGTTCCGGAGCACCTCGGTGGTCATCACGACCACGGGAGCCCCGCTGTTGATGCTGTTGTCCCCGGTGAGCAGGCCGACGTTGGCCGCGCCGTAGCGCTCGACCAGGTCGTTGAACTTCTGGTTCGACAGCGCCTTGATCGGCGTCGTGTAGAAGCACTTCGTCCCGCTGCCCAGCGCGAGGTGGACGGCGAACTCCCCGACGATGGTC
This sequence comes from Marmoricola sp., assembly GCA_025965315.1. GTDB lineage: Bacteria > Actinomycetota > Actinomycetes > Propionibacteriales > Nocardioidaceae > Marmoricola. Next base: position 860 of record JAOPXD010000055.1, on the reverse strand, counting down.
TTGCCCGAGCCGGTCGGCGCGGCCACCAGGACCGAGTGGCCGTCCTCGAGCACCCGGCAGGCGCGCAGCTGGAAGTCGTCGAGCTCGAACTCGTAGTGCGTCGCGAAGTCCGCGAGTCCGGGATGCTGCTGGGCCGGGGCGGTCATGGCACCAGCACGCGGAGCGTCCGGGGTACGACCTCGACGGTGAGCGGAAGGGCAGCGATCCGTTCACCGTCCGCGTACGCCACGATGCCGGGGGCGGCGACGGTGATCCTGCGGCCGGTGTAGTGGTGCACCTTCGGGTGCCCCACGTGGCCACCGGAGCGCAGCAGCGGGAAGGTCCGGATCAGCTCGATCTTGCTCATCGGATCGATCGAGACCACGTCGAGCAGCCCGTCGTCGAGCAGGGCGCCCTCGGTGATCCGCATCCCGCCGCCGAACGAGGGACCGTTGCCGACCGCGACCATCATCGCGTCGAAGCGGTACTGCTCCCCGTCGACGTCGAGCACGTACGGGATCGGGCTGAACGTGCGCAGCTCGGCCAGCGTGGCCAGGTTGTAGCGCATCTGGCCCTTCGGCCAGGTCATCTGGTTGGCCCGTTCGTTCACGATCGCGTCGAAGCCGGCCGCCAGCACCGTCACGTAGTACCGGTGGCCGATCCGGGCGAGGTCGATGACCCTTTCCTTGCCGCCGATCACCACGTCGGTCGCGGCAGCAGGGTCCTTCAGCGGCAGGTCGAGGTTGCGGGCGACGTCGTTGCCGGTACCCGCCGGTACCAGCCCGAGCCGGGTCGCCGTGCCGGCGAGCGCCTGGACTGCCAGGTGCACCATGCCGTCCCCACCGATGACCACCAGCGACTCGATGCCGTCGGTGACGCAC
>JAOPXD010000202.1 GCA_025965315.1 Marmoricola sp. | reverse complement strand
CCCTCGTCGGCGATCCGGATCGACTCCGTGAGCCGGTCCTCCAGCGTCGAGGACCAGTCCGGGTGGGTGAAGTTCGCGTAGTGCAGTCCAACCTTCATGGCTCCAGCCTAGTTGTCACCTTAGTCTTGTGGTTTACACTACTTTCATGACGACGGGTGTCCTGGAACGAAGGCTGACGACGTCCCCCGACGCCGCCGGTGCCTACCGGGCCGGGGTGGACGCGTTCCTGCAGCTGCGCAGCGGCGCCCTCCAGCACTTCGCCCGCGCGCTGGCCCTGGACCCGACCTTCGCACTCGCCCATGCGGCGCTCGCACTGATGGGACACGAGCTGTGCGCACCGGTCGACGTCCGCAGCCGGATCCGGACCGCCCAGCTGCACGCCCGTCGCGCGACCGAGGCCGAGCGGAGCCACGTCACGGCTGTGGCCGGCCACATCGCCGGCGACCGGCGCGCGATCGTCCGGCACCTGCAGACCTATCCCGGCGACGCGGTCCTGCTCTCCGTCGCGGTCCCGACGATCGCCTTCGCCGGCGTGACCGAGGTTCCTCAGGACGCCTGGGCGGTCGTGGAGTCCTGTACGGACGCGCAGGGTGGCACCTGGTTCCACGACGGACTGCTCGCGTTCGTCCGCCAGGAGCAGGGCCGGTACGACGAGGCGATGATCCTCGCTAACCTGTCCCTCACCGCGGCCCCTGGCTCCGGCCATGCCGCCCATGCGCGCGCACACGTCCACTACGAGACCGGCGACCACGCAGCCGGCATCGCCTGGTTGGACAGCTGGATCGCCGGTGACGGCCGCGAGACCGACAACCTCGTCCACTACGCCTGGCACGCAGCACTGCACGAGCTGAGCACCGGCGACCTGCCGGCCGTCGAGGACCGCTACCGCTCCCAGCTCTCCCCTGCCCACGTGAGCGGCTGCCGCTCCCTGGTCGACACCGGATCCCTGCTCTGGAGGTGGAGCCTCACGCCGGGCGCCACCAACGTCCCGAGCATCGAAGCGGGAACGGACGTCCCGACGGAAACCCTGCTGCGCCCTCCGACCCCGTTCGTAGGTATGCATGCAGCAATCGCCCTCGCAGCAGCCGAGGATGCCGGCGGCCTGCGCAGCCTCGCCTGTTGGACCGCCGCTCACGAGAACCCGGTCCACCGCGCAGTGATTTCCCCGCTCGCCACCGCCCTGCGACTGCTGGTGCTGGGCGAACCGAGCGCCTGTGCCGACGAGCTGATCAGGATCTCGCCGGACGTCTGGCGGGTCGGAGGCAGCGACGCCCAGCGCGAGGTCGTCGAGGAGACCCTGGTGACCGCACTCCTGCGAGCAGGTCGGTACGACGAGGCCCGAACCCTGATCGACGCCCGTCTGGACCGGCGGCACTGCCGCCGCGACCAGTGGTTCAAGGAAGCCGCCGCTCAGCGGTAATCACTCCTTCGGGTAGTAGTTCGTGTAGCCGGTGCAACTGCTCCCCACGCACACCCGCACGGACCATTCCTGGGTCATGCCGGTCCAGAGCCCGTTGAACGGGCTCGCCGAGCCCTCCTGGAAGTTGATCGTGCGCTGCGCTGGCGTGCTGGAACCGACACCACAGGCTTGGTATCTGTAGGTGTTGTCGCCCTCGAAACTGAGGCGTTCGAGTATCTCGATGCGAGCGCAGCTGCCATCGGACTTGTTATCGGCGACCACTGCATCGATACGAAGGTGCACAGTCGTGACCGAGACGTTGCCCCACGCACAGCCACCAGTCATCGACTGCCGGTAGTTGTACGTTCCTGATGTGCAGGTCTCCGCCGCGTTTGCGCTCGGGAGCACCACGAGGAGCGAGAGCGCGAGAACACCGAGGAGCAGCGCAGCAGATCGTGTCAGTAGATATCTCATACCCAGACGCAACCACCACCGCTCAGCGGCGCCCACTGTCTCAAATCCAAACTTTGACGACGTTCGCTGTGCAATCTACGAGTGGACGACCTTCACCACATCGCCGGTCGCGGTCGCCTTGAATGCCTCCAACGCGCGCACACTGCCAGCCGCCGTACCGTTCGGGCCTTGGACGTTGTGCCCGTCGACGATCGAGAACTCACTGCCATGACACCCGCAGTCGATCCTTCCCGAGGCAACGGACGACAAGATGCAGCCCTGGTGGGTGCACACGGCTGAGAACGCCTTGAAGACGCCCGCGGTCGGCTGAGTCACCACGACCTGGTCGTCGGTGAAGATCTTCCCGCCACCGACAGGGATCTCACTGACCTTGTAGGTGGCCCATGACTTCGACGTGGACACCTTGGAGGAGTCGGGTTCACCGGCGGGCCCGCACGCAGCGAGCACCGGCACAGCAACACCGGCAGCCGCCACCCCGTAGAGAACGTTCCGTCGGCTGGCGTCGTATTCAGTCATGACGTCGAGCCTAGTAGTTGAAACCGCAATATTGCCTGAGAGAACGCTGTCCATTGGTCGTAGTACCCGGATCTCAGCGACGCCCCTCCAGCAAGGGCTTCAGGAACTGACCGGTGAAGCTCTCCTCGACCTCGGCGACCTGCTCGGGCGTCCCGGTCGCGACGACCAGGCCACCGCGGTTGCCGCCGGACGGACCCATGTCGACGAGCCAGTCGGCCGTCTTGATCACGTCCAGGTTGTGCTCGATCACCAGGACGGTGTTGCCCTGGTCCACCAGCCGTCCGAGGACCAGCAGCAGCTTGCGGATGTCCTCGAAGTGCAACCCGGTGGTCGGCTCGTCGAGCACGTAGACCGTGCTTCCGGTGTTGCGCTTCTGAAGCTCGGACGCGAGCTTGACGCGCTGCGCCTCACCACCGGACAGGGTCGTCGCCGGCTGGCCGAGCCGGACGTAGCCCAGCCCCACCTCGACGAGAGTCTGCAGGTGCCGGTTGATCGCCGGGATCGCGGCAAAGAAGTCCACAGCCTCCTCGATCGGCATGTCCAGGACGTCCGCGATCGTCTTGCCCTTGTAGTGCACCTCGAGCGTCTCCCGGTTGTACCGCGCTCCGTGGCAGACCTCGCACGGGACGTAGACGTCCGGTAGGAAGTTCATCTCGATCTTGATCGTCCCGTCACCCGCGCACGCCTCGCAGCGGCCGCCCTTGACGTTGAACGAGAACCGGCCCTGCAGGTAGCCGCGCATCTTGGCCTCGGGCGTGGAGGCGAAGAGCTTGCGCACGTGGTCGAACACCCCGGTGTAGGTGGCCGGGTTCGATCGGGGGGTGCGCCCGATGGGTGACTGGTCGACGCCGACGACCTTGTCGAGATGCTCGATGCCGCGGACCCGCTTGTGCCGGCCCGGGATGGTGCGGGCGTTGTAGAGCTGCTTGGCCAGCGAGGTGTAGAGGATGTCGTTGACCAGGGTCGACTTGCCCGAGCCCGAGACGCCCGTGACGGCCACGAACAGGCCGAGGGGGAAGCTGACGTCGACGTTCTGCAGGTTGTGCTCGTAGGCGCCGTGCACCGTGAGCTCGCGGCCGGTGGTGCGCGGCCGGCGGATCTCGGGCACCGGGATCTCG
>JAOPXD010000196.1 GCA_025965315.1 Marmoricola sp. | reverse complement strand
TGCTCGACGCCTTCGCGTTCGGTGCTCCGCCGCACGGCGGCATCGCGGTCGGGATGGACCGGATCTGCGCGCTGCTCGCCGGGACCGACTCGATCAGGGACGTGATCGCGTTCCCGAAGAGCGGCGGCGGGTTCGATCCGCTGACGTCCGCGCCCGCGCCGATCACGCCGCTGCAGCGCAAGGAAGCCGGTGTGGACGCGAAGCCGACAGAAGTGCCGGTGCCGTCCGAGGGGTAAGCCTCGAACGACGCCGCAAGCCGGAGGCCCGCAGCGTTGGTGTCCAGATCGTTACACGCGAGTGACCTATCCGGGCGGTCGCGTGTCATAGAGTCGCGATCCAAGCAGGCCAATGACGATCTTGTTGGCGTGCGCAGTATCCGTCCGACCAAACCAGCGTCGAGGTGCACCTAATGTCTTTGGCTGACTCCCAGATCGAGGGTCGTGACCTCCCCCCCGGGGACATCACGGATGACTCCTCAGGCGGGGGACAGGCAGTTGCCGGGCTTTCGCCGACGCAGCTGGCCTTGCGCAGGTTCCGTAAGGACCGGCTCTCGATGATCTCGTTCTGGATCGTCGTCCTGTACTTCCTGATCGCTGTGATGTCGCCGTTGCTGGCGAAGTTCGGCATCTTCGACGGGTACGGCTTCCACCAGAACCTGCTCAACGTCAACGAGGGCGGCCTGCCACGGCATGCCTGGGGTGGCATCAGCTGGTCGCACCCGCTCGGGGTCGAACCGGGAACCGGGCGCGACGTGCTGTCCCGGCTCATGCTGGGTATCACCTCGTCGCTGACGATCGCGATCTCTGCCACGGTGCTGACCATCGCCTTCGGTGCGGTCCTCGGGATCGTCGCTGGATACAGCGGTGGCTGGGTCGACTCGGTGGTGGGCCGCGTGGTGGATCTGACGCTCTCATTCCCGTCGACCCTGGTGCTGCTGGCGCTGTCAGGGACGGCGGTGCTGGTGATCCAGAAGTACCTGCACATCGGTAATCCCGACATCGCTAACGGCCTGTACGTCGTGGTCGTGCTCGCTGCATTCGGATGGCCCCCGATCTGCCGGGTGGTCCGGGGGCAGGTGCTCTCGCTGCGCGAGCGGGAGTTCATCGAGGCCGCGACGTTGATCGGCGCCTCGCGGGCGCGGATCTACTTCAAGGAGATCCTGCCGAACCTCTGGGCGCCGCTGCTGGTCTATTTCTCGCTGACGATGCCTGCTTACATCTCCGCCGAGGCGGCGCTGAACTACCTGGGGGTGGGGATCAAGCCGCCGACCCCCACGATGGGCAACATCTTGGCCTACTCGATCAGCTTCTCGGTCTCGGACCCGTTCTTCTTCTTCGTCCCGGCGCTGACGCTCGCCCTGATCGTCGTGTGCTTCAACCTGCTCGGGGATGGACTGCGCGACGCGCTCGATCCCAAGTCCACGCGATAACCCACCGTTTTCCGGTAGCACCACCGCTGCCGGACGTTGATGCTCTCGGAGCGCTGACGAGATCAAGGAGAAGAGATGGCCATCAAACGAAAGTCGTTCGCTGTGCTGGCGGTCGCGACCGTCGCTCTGGCAGGAACGCTGGCCGCGTGCGGCGGCAGTTCTGACAAGCCCGGAAGCGCCAGTGGTTCCGGCTCCAAGGGCGGGACGCTCTACGTGACCGGCGGAATCCGCCCACCCGCCTATCTCGACCCGCAGCGCATCTACACCGGCGTGGACATCGCCTGGCTCGGCCGCACGATGTACCGGAGCCTGGTCCAGGCGCCGGAGTCCACCGACGCTACGGCGACGACGAAGGTCGTCCCCGACCTCGCGACCGACACGGGCACGTCGAGCGACAACGCCAAGGTGTGGAAGTTCACGCTGCGCGACGGCCCGACCTGGCAGGACGGCAAGCCCGTCACCTGCGCGGACCTCAAGTACGGGATCTCACGGACCTTCGGCAGCGAGACGATCAACGGTGGGCCGACGTACGCGATCTCCCTGCTCGACATCCCGAAGGCTGCCGACGGCAGCTCGCAGTACAAGGGCCCTTACAAGGGCACCGGCCAGGCGCTGTTCGACAAGGCTGTGTCCTGCAGCGGCAAGACGATCACCTACCGGTTCAACTCGCCGTTCCCGGACTTCCCGCTCGCGATCGCGAACCTGCGTGCCTTCGACCCGTACCGCAAGGACCAGGACAAGGGTGTGAACTCGATCTTCTCGGCCTTCTCCGACGGCCCGTACGAGCTCTCGGGTGCATGGGACAAGGACAAGGGCGGCACGCTGATCCGCAACCCGAAGTGGGACGCGAGCACCGACCCGGCCGACATCCGCAAGGCGCTGCCGAACAAGATCGTGTTCACCTACGGAGACCAGGACGAGACGATCATGGACCGTCTGATTGCTGACTCGGGCAACGACAAGAACATGATTACCTTCCGCCGCGTCCCGCCGACCTACATCACCCAGATCGGTGCGGCGCAGGACCGCTACAAGAACGTCTCGACGCCGTACGTCGACTACCTGGTGCCGAACGTCCGTAGGCTCACGAACCCGAAGGTTCGGCTGGCACTGGCGGTCTCGACCGACCGGACGGCCTGGATCAACGCGGGTGGTGGCGCCAAGTTCTACAAGATCGCTGACTCGATCATCAACCCGAGCCTGCTCGGGTACGCCGCGAACCCGGCGTTCAAGGACGTCCCCGCAAAGGGAGATCCCGCAATGGCGAAGCAGCTCCTCACCGAGGCGGGTGTGAAGATGCCGTACCCGATCAAATTCACCTACAGCGGTGGTACGCCGACCTCGGACAACCAGGCCGCCTCGTTGAAGGCTGCTTGGGACAAGGCCGGATTCAAGGTCACCCTGGACCCGTTGACCGGCTCGTACTACGACGTCATCAACAAGCCCACGGCTGACTTCGACGTCACCTGGGCCGGTTGGGGCGCCGACTGGCCGGTTGCCAAGTCGGTCCTGCCGCCTCTGTTCGACGGACGGATCAACATCACGAGCGCGTCCAACGGCAGTGACTACGGCAACTACGAAAGTACCGCCTTCGACAAGCTGATCGACCAGGCGGCCCAGCTGCCCACGGTCAGCGAGCAGGCCGCGAAGTACGCCGAGGCTGATGCCCAGCTCGGTAAGGACGTGGCCTACTTCCCGCTGGAGATCTCGCTGTTCAACTGGTTGTACGGTTCCAACGTGACCGGCTACGAGGACAGTGTTCTGGCGAACAGCTACCCGGACCTTGCGGGTATCGGTGTGAAGTGACCAGTCACTGACGAACACCTCAGAGAGCCGGGCAACCCGCCCGCGGGTTGCCCGGCTCTTGCAGGATCTCCACGGTTCTAGCTCGAACCCTCCGATTCAACGGGGCGACCGCCCCCGACCCTGAGGTGGTAGTACTTGTTCTCCTACGTCGTGCGCCGCGTGATTGCAGGCGTCGTCCTGATCGTCGTGATGAGCCTGGCCACGTTCATCCTGTTCTTCGCCGGCCCGAGCCAACCGGCACTGTTCGCCTGCGGACGCGGGTGCACGCCGGATCGGTTGATCGTCACCACGAAGGCACTCGGCTACGACAAGCCGGCGGTCGTCCAGTGGGGCGAGTTCATGAAGGGCGTCTTCAAGGGCCGGGACTTTCCCGACGACCCGGCGATCAAGAAGGCACACCCGGAGACGATCGCGCACTGTCCGGCGCCGTGCCTGGGGCACTCACTCCTGACCAATACCAACGTCCGCAACGACATCGCCCAGGCGTTTCCGGTCTCGGCATCGTTGGCAATGATGGCGTTCGTGATCTGGATCGTCGGTGGTGTCCTCTTCGGGGTCACGGCCGCCCTGAAGAAGGGCACAATGATCGACCGAGGCATCGTCGGTGCGTCGCTGGTGTTCTTCGCCTTCCCGACGTTCTTCGTCGGCCTCTTCCTGCACAAATTCAT
>JAOPXD010000195.1 GCA_025965315.1 Marmoricola sp. | reverse complement strand
ACGCGACGGCGATGACGAGAACGGCGGCAAACAGCGAGCGGACCGAGCGCACGGGACTCTCCAGGTGGTCGAGGAGGGGCGACCGCTGCACAGTACGACGTCAGCGGCTCGTTTACCCGCGTTCACGATCGGCTGCTGCTCGACGGGCACTCGATCGGGGACGAGCATGACGACGACCCCATCCTGATCGACCCGCAGAAGAACGCGGTCGACACCTGGCGGGAGAACTACCCGTACGACGAGCGGATGGACCGGCAGCTGTGCGACGTGGAGAAGTACAACCTCCAGGTCGAGCTGCTCAAGTTCCAGAATTGCAGCAGCGCACCGGCGGGCGGCACGTGATCCTCTTCGAAGGACGCGACGCTGCCGGCAAGGGCGGCACCATCAAGCGCTTCATGGAGCACCTGAACCCGCGGTCGGAGCGCACGGTCGCGTTGGTCAAGCCGACCGAGCGCGAGCGCACCCAGTGGTACTTCCAACGCTACGTCCAGCACCTGCCGGCCGCCGGTGAGCTCGTCCTGTTCGATCGCAGCCGGAACAACCGGGCCGGCGTCGAGCGGGTGATGGGCTTCTGCGACGACCACGACCACGAGCACGAGACCTTCATCATCCGGCAGATCGACCCCGTCCGGCAGTGGAAGCTCTCCCCGATGGATCTGGAGTCGCTGGACAAGTGGGACGCCTACACCGCGGCCAAGGAGGAGATGTTCCGGCGTACCGACACCAAGGCGGCCCCGTGGACGACGATCAAGTCCAACGACAAGAAGCGCGCCCGGCTGAACGCGATGCGCTACTTCCTCTCCCAGTTCGAGTACGACGGGAAGGACCCGGACCTCGTCGGCACGCCCGACCCGCTGATCGTGCAGCGCGGCAAGAAGGCCGTCTGCGACTGAGGTCAGCTGCCGCCGGGGCCGTGCAGCACCGCCATCGTGGACTTCTCGACCTCGCCGTCCGAATCCCACTTCGACAGCTTCTGGGTGCCCACGTCGAAGGTCACCATCATGGCCCGGTCAGCCGGGGCCGCATCCTCGTCGCTGCGCCAGACCTTGGCGGTCCCGACCGGGAACACCGTGTCGCCCCACGGGACGAAGTCCTTGCCTGCGATCACGTTGAGGTCGAAGTTGAGTCCCGAGCGGTCCGTGCCGCCCAGGAAGTACTTCGTCGGGGTGTCGTCGGCCTTCAGGTACACGGCGTACCGACCGTCGGCACCGGTGCGCGCCGTGTCCGCGGTGTGCATCTGGATCGTGTCCCCGTCCTTCGCCCCGGCCTCCTGGAGCTCGTTGGTGAGGACCAGATCGACCTCGGCGCCCCGAACGGGTGTGCCGTTGCGCGTGACCGTCCCGTAGACGACGAGGTTCTTCGTCCCGGAACCTGTCGTCACGACAGCCGTCCGCGGCTCGGCCCTGCTGCTGGAGCTCGAGCAGCCCGCCGCCACGAGAACGACGAGAAGAACTACGGCGGCGATCCGGCTCGTCTTCGGGGGCATCCCCAGATCAGACCACAGGACTCAGGCGATCGGCACCGCGCGCGCGAGGTGCAGCTGCTCGCTGGCCGGCGCGATCGGGCCGTTGCGGAGCAGGGTGCGCCAGCGACCACGGTGGTACGACGCCGGCTGGGTCGAGCGGATGAAGTCGTTGAGGATCTTCACGAACCGCTCCGGGTGGTCCTTGTGCGGGAAGTGGCCGGAGTTCCCGAGCACCTCGACCTGGGCCCCGGGAGCGATCATCGACACGGTGGTCGCGTGCTTGACCGGGATGACCCGGTCCTCGCTGCCCCAGACGACCAGCATCGGCATCGCCTGGGTCAGGTACGCACGGTCGACCATCGTGACGATCTGGCCTCGGGCGTCGACCACTGCGCGCACGACGTGGGCGATCGCCGAACGCGTCGCCGGGTCCTTGAAGGACTCGTAGATGTCGGCGACCTCGTCGAGGTCGTGGGTCATCGTCATACCCGAACGCGACAGGGCGCGCATGCCGGCGAGACCGAGGTGCCGGATCCCGGGCAACGTCAGGACCGTCATCGCGCTCTTGAAGCCGGGCAGCCCGACAGCACGGATGATCGCCGTGACCTCGGGGCCGAGCCCGCCGGGGGCGACCAGCACCATCCGCTCGGTGCGCTCGGGGAACTGGTAGGCGAACTGCATCGCGACACCACCGCCGAGGCTGTGCCCGACGACGGTCACCTTGTCGATGTTCAGGACGGTGAGCAGGTCGCGCATGCCGTTGGCGTAACCACCCACGGAGTAGTCGGCGCGCGGCTTCGCGCTCTGGCCGTGACCCAGGAGGTCCGGAGCGATCACCGTGTACTTCTTGGCAAGCTTCGCGATCACCGGGGACCAGGTCGTGTGGTCGCAGCCGAGCCCGTGCAGCAGCAGCAGCGCCGGGCCCTCGCCAGCCTTGACGAACGCGCGCCGGTGACCGTGGACCGTGACGAACTGGACCTCGAGCGCTGCGTTGTTCGGGACTGACTGGACCACGGGAACTCCCTGTCTGGGCATCTGCGCGGCCAAGGCAGCCGCCAGATAGGTGACGAGTCAACCAGAGGTTCATGACGGACTTGTAAACCCCGTCGGAGCATTTGACGGCGATCTGCGGCGGACGGCGTCCGGTACGCACCGGTAACCGCTCCGAGGATGCAGGATGAGGCCCGTGACCCGTTCCCGTGCCCAGATCGCGCAGCGCCTCACCCGCGCCAGCGGAGCGCTGTCCAGCGCGGCCCTGAGCCGGATGGACGTCGACATGCCCTGGGTCACCGAGCTGCCCGCCGAGGACCGGTCCTTCATCGGCCTGATCGTCCAGGCCGGCATCAAGTCGTTCATCGACTGGTACCGCAACCCCGAGGGCACCTCCGCCGTACGGGCGGAGGTCTTCGGCGTCGCGCCCCGCGAGATGGCCGGCGAGATCACCCTCGAGCAGACCGTCGCCATGGTCCGGCTCTCGATCATCGTGGTGGACGAGAACCTCGACGAGATCCTCGGGGACGACGCCGAGAACGCGCGCGGACCGCTGAACCGGTACGCCCGGGAGGTCGCGTTCGCGACTGCCGAGGTCTACGCCCGGTACGCCGAGCAGCGCGGCGCCTGGGACGCGCGCCTCGAGGCGCTGGTGGTCGATTCGCTGCTGCGCGGCGAGGGCGACGAGACGATCTCCTCACGGGCCAGCGCGCTGGGCTGGGACGGGACCGGGAAGGTGCTGGTGATGGCCGGTGGGCTCGGTGGGAGCCGGGCCCTGGACGAGGTGCGCCGGATCGCCCGCGAGCACGAGCTCGACTGCCTGTGCGCCGTCCAGGGTGATCGGCTCGTGGTCGTCCTGGGTGGCGTCGACGTCCAGGGGCGACCCTCGGGCGCCGTGGCGGCCGCGTTCGCGGACGGACCCGTGGTAGTCGGACCGGTCGTGGGCTCGCTCGCCGACGCGCGGACCTCCTCGGACGCGGCCCAGGCGGGTCTGCGGGTGGCCAAGGGCTGGGTCGACGCACCGCGTCCGGTCCACGCCGACGACCTGCTCCCCGAGCGCGCGCTCGCCGGTGACGAGGCAGCCAAGACCGCTCTCGTCGAACACGTCTACCAACCGCTGGCCGAAGCCGGCGGCGCGGTGCTCGAGACCGTCGAGGGCTACCTCGACCGGGGTTCGTCGATCGAGGCCACGGCGCGCGCCTTGTTCGTACACGCCAACACCGTCCGCTACCGACTTCGGCGCGCTGCCGAGGTCTCCGGGCTCAGTCCCGGTGACCCACGGGATTCGTACACGCTTCGGGTGGCGTTCACCTTGGGCCGCTTGAGTTCCTAGGTTTTTGTAGGAACCCTACAAAGACTGCCCCACTGATTTCGTGCGCTGCGGAGCCGTCGTACCGAGGGGTAGTCGGCAACAGTGAACGTGTGCTCATCATCGTCGCCCCCGGACAAGGGGCCCAGTCCCCCGGTTTCCTCATCCCCTGGATGGAGGATCCGCTCTTCGCCGAGCGGATCGGGTGGCTCTCCGCCGTGGCCGGTCTCGATCTCGGCCACTACGGCACCCTGGCCGACGCGGACACGATCCGCGACACTGCGATCGCCCAGCCGCTGCTGGTCGCGTCCGGCCTGGTCGCAGCGCTCTCGCTGTTCCCGCACCCCTCGGACGCCTTCGGGCGGATCGGGGCCGTCGCCGGGCACAGCGTCGGCGAGATCACCGTCGCAGCGGGCTCCCGGGCGATCAGCGCCGAACAGGCGATGGTTCTCGTCCGTGAGCGCGGGAAGGCGATGGCACACGCTGCCGCAGCCACCCCGACCGGGATGACCGCGGTCCTCGGTGGCGACGCAGCGGAGGTGATGGCCGCACTCACGCAGCACGGCCTCACCGCTGCCAACGTCAACGCCGAGGGCCAGATCGTGGCTGCGGGCACGCTCGAGCAGCTGGCGGCGTTCGCTGCCGATCCGCCGGCGAAGGCCCGGCTGATGCCGCTCCAGGTCGCAGGCGCCTTCCACACCGAGCACATGGCTCCCGCGGTCGGCGTCCTGGCTGCGCTGGCGCCGGCGGTCTCGACGCACGACCCGCGCACCGCGCTGATCTCGAACCGGGACGGCAAGGTGATCCACGACGGCCACGACGTCCTGCGCCGGATCGTCACCCAGGTCGCGAACCCGGTGCGCTGGGACCTCTGCCTGGAGACGATGCGCAACCTCGGCGTCACCGGCATCCTCGAGATGCCGCCGGCGGGCACCCTGACCGGCATCGCCAAGCGCGCCCTGCCCGGTGTCGAGACCTTCGCCCTCAAGACGCCCGACCAGCTCGACGCGGCCAAGGCCTTCGTCGAGAAGCACGGCGACCCGTCGCCGATGGACATCCACCCGACCTGGCGGATGCTGGTCTCGCCGTCCAAGGGCACCTTCATCCGGCACGCCGGTGCCGAGGGCGACGCCCTTCTCGCCAAGGCCGAGGTCGGCCTGGTCCGGTCGACCCGTGACGAGACCGCCGTGGTCGCGCCGTACGGCGGCACGATCGTCGAGTGGCTCGTCGAGGACGGCGACCTGGTCTCGCCCGGCCAGCCGCTGATCCGCTTGCACCCTGAGGGCGTCTCGGCATGAGCACCGCCTGGACGATCCCGACCGGCACGCACGCAGCCGTGCTCGGCCTGGGTGTCGACCGGGGCAAGCGCGTCGTACCGAACTCCGAGCTCGTCGCCGCGATCGACTCCAGCGACGAGTGGATCCAGCAGCGCTCCGGGATCCGCGAACGCCGCTGGGTCGGACCCGACGAGGACCTGGTCACGATGTCGCTCGCAGCGTCCCAGGCTGCTCTGGCCGCGTCGTCAGTCGAAGCCGCCCAGATCGACGCCGTGATCGTCGCGACCTGCACCTGGACGATGCAGACGCCGTCGCTGGCGGCCAAGCTCGCGTACCTGCTCGGTACCCAGGCACCGGCAGCCTTCGACATCTCCGCCGCCTGCGCCGGCTTCTGCCACGCCGTCGGCATCGCCAACGACATGGTCCGCTCGGGCACCGCCCGCTACGTCCTGGTCGTCGGCGCGGAGCTGCTCTCGGAGATGACCAGCCGGACCGACCGCGGCACCGCCTTCATCTTCGGCGACGGCGCCGGCGCCGTCGTGATCGGGCCCTCGGACGTGCCCGGCATCGGCCCGGTGGTCTGGGGCTCGGACGGCGAGCAGTTCGACGCGATCCGGCAGAGCGTGGACTGGCGCGACGTCCTGGCCGAGGAAGAGCCGACGATGCCCTACATCGCGATGGACGGCGCCACCGTGTTCCGCTGGGCGGCGTACCAGATGGCCAAGGTCGCCCAGGAGACCCTGGACCGCACCGGGATCCGGGTCGAGGAGATCGACCTGTTCGTCCCGCACCAGGCCAACATGCGGATCATCGACGCGATGGCCCGCGCCATGAAGCTTCCCGAGCACGTCCGGATCGCCCGCGACATCGCCGACCAGGGCAACACCTCGGCAGCGTCGATCCCGCTCGCGCTCGCCAGGATGTACGCCGACGGCGAGGCGAAGAGCGGCGACCTGGCTCTGCTGATCGCCTTCGGCGCCGGCCTGTCCTACGCGGCCCAAGTGGTCCGCGTCCCCTGATTTTCACCGACCCCCCAGCAGTACCCACCACCGAGAGGAAGCCACCATGGCCAGCACCGAAGAGATCCGCACCGACCTTGCCGACATCGTCAACGAGGTGACTGGCATCCCCGCCGCCGACGTCCAGCTCGAGAAGTCCTTCACCGACGACCTCGACGTGGACTCGCTCTCGATGGTCGAGGTCGTCGTGGCCGCCGAGGAGAAGTTCGACGTCCGCATCCCCGACGACCAGGTCAAGAACCTCAAGACCGTCGGCGACGCCGTGAGCTACATCGAGAAGGCCCAGGCGGCCTGATCTCCATGAGCCGCAGGAGAGTTGTCATCACGGGGCTGGGCACCACCAGCCCGGTCGGTGGGGATGTCGCCAGCACCTGGGATGCCCTGATCGCCGGCCGTTCCGGCGTACGGGCCATCACCGAGGAGTGGGCTACCGACCAACCGGTCCGGATCGCCGGCATCGCTGCCGTCGACCCCGCTGACGTGCTCGACCGGGTCAAGGCCAGGCGCCTGGACCGGTCGGCGCAGCTCGCCATGGTTGCGGCCATCGAGGCGTGGGCGGACGCGGGTCTCGCTGACGGGACCGGAGTGGATAGCGAGCGCCTCGGCGTCGCGGTCGCCTCCGGGATCGGCGGCGTGACCACGCTGCTCGCCAACTACGACATCCTCAAGGAGAAGGGCCCGCGACGGGTCTCGCCGCTGGCCGTCCCGATGCTGATGCCGAACGCGCCGGCCGCGAACATCGGCCTGTACGTCGGCGCTCGTGCCGGCGTGCACACCCCCGTCTCGGCCTGTGCCTCGGGCAACGAGGGCGTGGCGCTCGCGCTGGACCAGATCCGGCTCGGGCGGGCCGACGTGATGGTCGCCGGCGGTACCGAGGCTGCCATCCACCCGCTGCCGATGGCGGCGTTCGCCCAGATGATGGCGCTGTCGAAGAACGAGGGCGACCCGACCACCGTGTCCCGACCGTGGGACACCGGCCGCGACGGCTTCGTCCTCGGTGAGGGCGCCGGGATCCTGATCCTCGAGGAGCTCGAGCACGCCCAGGCGCGCGGCGCCAAGATCTACGCCGAGCTGCTGGGCGCCGGGATCACCAACGACGCCCACGACATCGCCCAGCCGGACCCGGAGGGCCGCGGCGGCACCCGGGCGATCAAGCGCGCCCTCGAGGACGCCGGCATCGGGCAGGGCGACATCGCGCACATCAACGCGCACGCCACCTCGACCCCGCAGGGCGACGTCGCCGAGGGCCTGATGATCCACGCCACCCTCGGCAAGTACGCCGACGAGGTGGTCGTCACCAGCACCAAGTCGATGACCGGGCACCTGCTCGGCGGGGCCGGGGCGCTCGAGTCGATCGCGACCGTGCTCGCCATCCACCACCGGATCGCGCCTCCGACGATCAACCTGGACTCGCTCGACCCCGCGGTCGAGCTGGACATCCCGACGACCGCGCGCGAGCTCCGGTCGGGCGACATCGCGGCGCTGAACAACTCCTTCGGCTTCGGCGGCGCCAACGTCGCTGTCGCTTTCGGGAGCCTGTGATGACGACCGTGGCGCCGCCGCCGGTCGAGAAGCCGTCGCGCGAGTCGGACCCCCGGCATCCGGTGCAGCGGCTTGCCGCACTCTTCGACGACGGCATCTTCACCGTGCTGCCGACGCCGGGGATCACCTCGGTCGACGACTCCGGGATGCTGGCCGCGGTCGGCCGGGTCAACGGCAAGACCTGTGTCGCCTTCTGCTCCGATGCCACCGTGATGGGCGGCGCCATGGGCGCCGAGGGCTGCAAGGTCGTCGTCGCGGCGTACCAGCGCGCCCTGACCGACCGGGTCCCGATCATCGGGTTGTGGCACTCCGGCGGCGCCCGGCTGGCCGAGGGCGTCCTGTCCCTGCACGCGGTCGGCGAGATCTTCCACGCGATGACGAAGGCCTCCGGAACGATCCCGCAGATCTCGGTCGTCCTGGGCCCGGCCGCGGGCGGTGCGGCGTACGGTCCTGCACTGACCGACGTCGTCATCCTCGGACCGGAAGGTCGGATCTTCGTCACCGGCCCGGACGTCGTCCGCTCGGTGACCGGCGAGGACGTCGACATGCTCCGCCTCGGCGGGCCCGAGCCGCACGGCCGCCGCTCCGGCGTCGTGCACGTGCTCACCGACTCCGAGCGCGAGGCGCTCGACAAGGCCCGCGACATCGCGTTCCTGCTCGGCGCGCAGGGCACCCTCGACGTCGAGGCCGTCGCCGACATCGACCTCAGCAGCCTGCTCCCCGAGTCCAACAAACGTGCGTACGACGTGCACCCGCTGGTGGACCACGTCCTGGACGAGGGCACCGCGATCGAGCTGCACGCCAAGTGGGCGCCCAACATCGTGACCACTCTGGGCCGCTTCGGCGGCCGGACCACCGGCGTGATCGCCAACAATCCGCTGCGCCTGGGCGGCTGTCTCGACTCGGCCTCGGCCGAGAAGGCCTCCCGCTTCGTGCGGATGTGCGACGCGTTCGGCATCCCGCTGATCGTCCTCGTCGACGTCCCGGGCTACCTGCCCGGCGTGGGCCAGGAGTGGGACGGCGTCGTACGACGCGGCGCCAAGCTCCTGCACGCCTTCGCCGAGGCCGTGGTCCCGCGGGTCACCGTGATCACCCGCAAGACCTACGGCGGCGCCTACATCGCGATGAACTCGCGCTCGCTCGGTGCCACCAAGGTGTTCGCCTGGCCCGACGCCGAGGTCGCCGTGATGGGCGCGGTCGCTGCCGTCCGGATCCTGCACCGCCGCAAGCTCGCGGACGTCTCCCCCGAGATCCGCCCCGCCGTCGAGGCCGAGCTGGCCGAGGAGCACTCCCGGATCGCCGGCGGCATCGCCAAGGCCGTCGAGATCGGCGTCGTAGACGAGATCGTCACCCCGTCGACAACCCGCTCAGCGATCGCCGAGGCGATCGGCAACGCCGGGCTCGTCCAACGAGGCCAGCACACCAACATCCCGCTGTAGAACGAACCAGGGGTGCGATGCCCGCACAGGTGCGCGGCACGGACCGCGGCGGCGTCGTGGATGGGTCTGGCACCGTGGAGCGAGGAACGAGCGCAACGGCTGGTTGGCGCCGCCGCGGTTCGGGCCGCGTGCCTTGGTGACCACCGCCCAGACAGCGAAACGGTCAGACGACCTGGTGCAACCAGCGAACCGGAACACCGTCACCGGCGTACCGGAACGTCTCGAGCTCGTCGTCCCACGGCTTCCCGAGCAGCTTCTCGATCTCGAGCTCGATCGTCGTCTCGCCGAGGGCGGCCCGGATCACCGCGGCCTTGAGCCGGTCCTCAGGGATCATCAGGTCACCGTGCAGGCCGGTGACGCCGTGGAAGACGCCCAGGTCAGGGGTGTAGGAGAAGCGCGCGCCCTCGGTGCTCGAGGTCGGGTCCTCGGTCAGCTCGAACCGGAGCTGGTTCCAGCCGCGCAGGGCTGAGGCGATGGCCGCTGCCGTCCCTGCCTCGCCGGTCCAGGAGTACTCGGCGCGGTAGGTGCCGGCCTGGGCCGACTGCGGGGTCCATTCGAGGTTCACGGCGTTGCCGAGCACACCGCCTGCGGCCCACTCGACGTGCGGGCACAGCGCAGACGGCGCCGAGTGGACGTACAAGACTCCACGGGTCGCGGTGCGTGTCACTTCAGACCTCCTCTGACTCCGGCGTTGAGGTACGCCTTCCCCGGCGGTCTCGTGCAGTGTCAGAGCGGTGCATGTGACGGATGTGAACTTGTGTACCCCATTGTGGCCCATGACGCGCGTTGGCGCCAGAGGGACACAGGATCAGAACAGCGGCGTTTCCGGGCTCGGCCCGCCCGCGGCGACCCGTTTGCGCGGCTTGGCGACCGCCTTGCGGGGTCCGAGCTCCATCAGGGTCTCGAGCACCTCGGTCGCCACGCCCATCCCGCCCAGGTGCGACTCCCCGTGGATGCTGGCGAAGACCGCGTCCGGCAGCAGCGACGCCAGGTGGACGCCGTGCGCGTGCGGGATGATGTGGTCCGCGTCGCCGTGCCACCAGCGCACCGGCACCGTGACGTCGGACGCGGAGAACCCCCAGTCCCGGGTGAACAGGATGATGTCCGCGAGCGGCGCACCGACCTGGAACCGGGCACCGTTGATCAGGTCGTCGAGGAACATCGCCTTGAACTCCGGACGGCTCAGCAGCTCCTTGTCGCCGCGCGGCTGGAAGGCCGCGTAGCTGCCGATCACGGCGCTGGCCAGCGGCCGGACGACGCGGATACCGGCGGCGAGCGCGAAGCTCAGCGGGATCCGGGTCGCGCTCAGGACCGGAGCGGCGTACGGCGCGATCTCGATCAGGCCGCCACGGATCGCGTCGGAGCCCTTGGTGGGCGCGACGCCGCCGAGGACACCGACCCCGTGGACGCGGTCGGGGAGCGCGGCACCCGCGGCCAGCGCGTAGGGACCGCCGCCGGAGAGGCCGATCACCCGGAAGGTGTCGATGCCGAGGTTGTCGGCCAGCACCTCCAGGTCACCGGTCCAGTCGAGGATGTTGTCGTAGAGGTGCGGCGTGGACGTCCCGATCCCGGGGCGGTCGATGCCGACGATCCGCAGGTCGTGCTCCAACGCGTACGCACGAGCCTCGACCGGCACCTGGCGGCGACCACCGGGGGTGCCGTGCATCCAGATCACCGCCGCGCCACGCGGCGTACCGAACTCGGCGAACGACAGCCGCCGGTCGTCACGGACTGCGACGGATCCTTCGAGGCGCGGTCGCGCGATGTCAGCCATCCGGCCAGTCTCCCAGTTCGGCCCGCAGACCGGAAACGCCGTCGGCTCAGGCGGACTCGGTGCGTGCAGCGCCGAGATCGACCACGTTCTCCGGGTCACGCACCGCGCCGTACAGGGTTCCGTCGGCACTGACCCGGGGACCCTCGACGATCGTGGCGAGGACGCAGGTGATGTTGTCCCGCCCGCCGCGGGCCAGAGCCGCCGCCACCAGGGCAGCGACCGCGTCGTCGTCGGAACGCCGGGTGATCGTCCGCGCCAGCTCGCGCTCGTCGACCAGGTCGGTCAGTCCGTCGCTGGCGAGCAGGATCCGGTCCCCCGCGGTCAGCGAGAGATCGATCAGGTCCGGTCCGGCGCCGGGATCACCGTTGACGGTGCGCATCACGACGTTGCGCCACGGGTGGTCGGCGACCTCGGCCGGGTTCAGGCGGCCCTCGTCGAGGAGGTCCTGGACGTAGGTGTGGTCACGGGTCAGCCGGGTCAGCTCACCGCCGCTGATCAGGAACCCCCGGGAGTCACCGAGGTGCGCGAGGGTGAACCGGACGCCGTCGGTGACCACCGCGGTCAAGGTCGTGGCCATGCCCGCGCGGGACGGGTCAGCCATCACGCCGGCGAGCACCTGCTCCTGGGCGAGCCGGACGCCGTCGCGCAGCACCGCGGCCGGATCCTCCTCGGTGCGCAGCAGCGCTGTCGCGCACACCGCGTACGCCGTCGTCGCCGAGGCCACCTCGCCGGCAGCTCCCCCGCCGACACCGTCGGCCACCAGCATGCAGAACGGGCCGACGAACGCGGAGTCCTCGTTGTTCTCGCGCACGAGGCCCACGTGGCTCTCAGCGGTACCGGAGATCCGGAGCACGATTCCCCCGTTCTCGACGCCGTCGGGTTGCTCACCTCGACCCTCTCACGGTTGCCCACAACTGTCCCCTGCGCGAGTCCGCACGCGCGGGCAACCGCGCGACCCGCAACAATGGTCGCCATGGACTGGCTCCTGCTCGGCGTCTCGTTGGCCCTGATGGTCGTCTGCGGGCTCTTCGTCGCGGCCGAGTTCTCCTTGGTCACCGTGGACCGGGCCGAGGTCGAGCGAGCCAGCCAGGCCGGTGACCGCGCTGCGGTCGGCGTCTCGACGGCACTCCGGTCGCTGTCGACCCAGCTCTCCGGTGCCCAGGTCGGGATCACCCTGACGAACCTGGCGATCGGCTTCCTGGCGGAGCCCGCGATCGCCCACCTCCTCGAGCCGCCGCTGCGCAGCGCGGGCATCCCGCACGGCGCCGTCGAGCCGATCGCGGTCGCCCTGGGCCTGGCGATCGCTACCTTCGCGACGATGATCCTGGGCGAGCTGGTCCCGAAGAACGTCGCGATCGCGCTGCCGCTCGCCACCGCGAAGTCGACCCAGGCGGTCCAGCGGATGTTCACGATGGCGATGTCGTTGCCGATCAAGGTCCTCAACGGGTCCGCGAACGGCATCGTCCGGTCCTTCGGGGTCGAGCCCCAGGAGGAGCTGCGCTCGGCACGCTCGTCGGAGGAGCTCTCCTCGCTGGCCGGTCGGTCCGCGTCCGAGGGCACCCTGGACACCGAGACCGCCCACCTGGTCCAGCGCTCGATCGCGTTCGGCCCCCGCACCGCCGGCGAGATCATGACGCCCCGGATGCGGATGGCCACCGTCGACGTCACCGACCCGGTCTCGGCGATCATCGAGCTCTCCGCCGCCACCGGCTTCTCGAAGTTCCCGGTCACCAAGGGCAGCACGGACAACATCGTCGGCTCTGTGCACGTCAAGCAGGCGGTCGCGGTCCCGCGCAGCGACCGCACCTCGACCCTGGTCCGCGAGGTGATGGTCTCGGCGACCGTCGTCCCCGAGTCCCTGCGGCTGGACCCGCTGCTCGCGCTGCTGCGCGCCGAGGGCTTCCAGATGGCGATCGTGTCCGACGAGTACGGCGGCACCGCCGGCGTGGTGACCCTCGAGGACGTCGTCGAGGAGATCGTCGGCGACATCTCCGACGAGCACGACCGGTCCGCCGCCCGGCTGCGCCGCCGACCGGACGGCTCCTGGATCGTCTCGGGCCTGATGCGGCCCGACGAGGTCCTGGACGCGACCGGCCTCGCCCTGCCCGAGCACGAGGACTACGACACCGTTGCCGGGCTGCTCGTACAGGCGCTCGGCCGGATCCCGGTGCTCGGTGACGTCGTGGTGATCGCGCTGCCGGTCGTGGTCCCCGAGGACGACGACGAGGACCCGGTCGAGGAGCACGCAGAGCTGCGGGTCGAGCTGATGGACGGCCTCCGGGTGGACAGGATCTCCATCCACCTCCAGCAGCACGCCGAGGCCGAGGCATGAGCACCAGCACCGCCCTGCTCCTGGGCGCAGCCCTGCTCCTGGGCAACGCCTTCTTCGTCGGCGCCGAGTTCGCGCTGGTCTCCGCCCGTCGTACCCAGATCGAGCCGCAGGCGCAGCAGGGATCCGCGCTGGCGCGCTCGACCCTGCGGGCGATGGAGAAGGTCTCGCTGGTGATGGCCGGCGCCCAGTTCGGGATCACGGTCTGCTCGCTCGGCCTCGGTGCCGTCGCCGAACCCGCGCTCTCCGATGCCCTCGAGCCGCTGGCGCGGTCGGTCGGACTTCCGCACGGGGCCGTCCATCCGGTCGCGTTCGGGATCGCCCTGGTGATCGTCGTCTACCTGCACGTCGTCCTCGGCGAGATGGTGCCGAAGAACCTCGCGCTGGCGGCGCCGGAGCGTGCAGCACTCGTCTTCGGGGCGCCGATGATCGTCCTGGTCACGGCGCTCAAGCCGGTCGTGTTCCTGCTGAACGCGACCGCGAACGGCATCCTGCGCCTGGTCCGGATCGAGCCGCGCGGAGAGATCTCCTCGGTGTTCACCCGCGAGCAGGTCGAGGCGCTGGTCGACGAGTCCCGGGCCGAGGGCCTGCTGGAGGAGGGCGAGTACGAGCGGCTCTCCGGCGCGCTGGGTTTCACCTCCCGCACCGTGGCCGACGTCCTGCTCCCGATGGCCGGACTGCAGACGGTCGCCCGCGGCACCCGGGCGACCGAGGTCGAGGCGATCTGCGCCGAGACCGGGTTCTCCCGGTTCCCGGTCGTCGCCGAGGACGGGTCGCTGATCGGCTACCTGCACATCAAGGACGTGCTCGCCGCGGACCCGCACGGGCGTGCCCAGGTCGTCGAGGACCGCCGGATCCGGGCGTTCGCGCTGGTGCGGGACACCGACCTGCTGGTCGGGGCCCTGCAGAAGCTCCAGTCGCAGGGCGCCCACATGGCCCGGGTGACCGACGAGGCCGGCACCGTGGTCGGCGTGATCACCCTCGAGGACGTCATCGAGGAGCTCGTCGGCGAGATCCGGGACGCGGCCCACCACCAGCCGACAGCAGGCTGACCCAGGCAGGACCAAAGTCACGATTCGGACATAATTTTGTCCGTTTTGCGTGTTTAGCGTGATCGGTGACCGATCTGGGTGTTCCATAGAGAGAGCACCCGGAACAGCACTGGAAGGAACGGCACCATGTCCTGCAACCACTCACCACACTGCCCCGAGGCCTCGGCCCCGGACTGCTGCAGCGCGCACACCGTCGCTGATCACTTCGAGCAGGGTTGGTGCCGGCTCTGCAACGGCGTCATCCTCTTCGACGACGGCAGCTACATCGCACCCGACGGTCACTACGACCGGGTCCCGCTCTCTGCCTGAGCGCTACCTGACGGTCACGTGCACCGGCACGTCGGCATCGGTCGGCTGACCGTTCACCAGGTCCGCGACCTCGACGTACCCGCGCTCGAACTCGCCGGTCGCCGCGTCCAGCAGCCGGTACTGCTGCGTCGGTCGGCCGAACGGCTGGGCCTCGAGGATCGCGATCCGGACGTCACCGGGCCTGAAGTCGCAGCGCGACTGCAGCGCGGTGATCAGCTGCTCGTCGTGCAGGTGCCCGTCGCCGAAGTTCCACCCGAGGACCGTCCCGCCGACCAGCTCACCGTCGAGGACCAGGTACGACTCGTGGTCCGGTCCGCAGACCCGCGGCACCAGGGTCCACAGCGCCCGGCCGTGGGTGTGGAACCCGCGGAACGCGTAGCCCATGTGCAGCGGGACCATCGCCTCCTGCGCACTTCCGTAGACCTTCTCCAGCTGCTGGTGCGGCATCAGTGACGCCTTGACCACGAACTGGTCGAACCGCTCGAGCGCGTCGCCGCGGAAGCACCACACCGAGGTCGCCCAGTTCCCGGCGTAGTAGCGCATCGAGGGCAGGAACGAGACCTTGCTCGGCACCAGGTTGCCGAGCGCCACGGTGCCCACCACGACCGCCATCAGCGCGATCACGGGCAGCGGGTGCACGAGGTCGCTGACACCCGCGCCGGGATGCGCCAGGAACACCGTGACGATGCCCCAGATCATGAAGACGTTCCACTCCAGCGGCACCCCCATCGGGAAGCTGGAGATGATGTTCAGGTGGAAGCAGATCATCACGATCGCCGCCACCGTGGTGACCGTGCCGCCGCTGCTGAACAGCAGCACGGCGGGAACGCCCAGCTCGACGACGGTGCCGGCGTGCGCCATCAGCAGCGAGACGCGTGAGGGTCGCAGGTCGTCGGGGAAGTCGCGGTGGAAGCGGTGCTTGAGGTTGCCGAAGCGCCACACCGGGCTGTTGCTCATCATCGCCGAGACCACGAACGGGAAGTGCCGGTTGAGCTTCGAGGTGGCGGCTCCCCACCAGATCGCGACCAGGACCAGCTTGGCTGCGACGACCTGGTCCCCCGGGACCAGCAAGAAGGTGATCGCCAGGGTGCCGTAGACCTCCGACCGCGCGGCCAGGAACACCGTCTTGTCGCGGAGCCCGAGCAGCGCAAGGAATCCCAGGACGACGGCGACCTGCCAGCGCGGCAGCGCACCGACCATCGCCCAGACCAGCGAGACCACCAGGCCGGCGTACAGGAATGCGTCGAAGGCGCTGCGCCGGTCGCCCCGGGTCAGCGGGATCCGCCTCGGCCAGGGTGGCAGCCGGATCGTCCCGGGCCGCAGCCAGTACAGGAACGAGCCCATCGGCGGCAGGAACCGCAGGTTGAGCGGTCCGAAGCCGCAGCCGAGACCGAGGACCTCGAACAGCATCGTCCAGACGACGGCCTTGTAGAAGACCTCCGGGTCGTGCCACCACGAGGAGACGTCGGTGAACCCGTTGACCCCGGGGGTGCTCAGAACCAGGAACCAGCCGGCAGCGGCGTACAGGACGATCTTGAGCAGGTAGAACACGATCAGTACGTCGGGGGTGCCGAAGCCGAACTCGGCGAAGTGCCGGGCCATCGGGCGCATCCGCTCCTGGCGCGGCAGGTCGTCCCAGACGTCGTGGTCGACGACCGGGAGGTTCGGCTCGAGGAACCCCATCAGGAACCGTCGACCAGGAACCGGGCCTTGAGGCAGTCGGCGTCCCGGGCGGCCACCGCCTGGTACGCCGCGACCGCGTCCTCAAGCCCGAAGGTGTGGGTGAAGATGCCGGTGGTGTCGAAGCGACCGTGCTGGACGAGCGGAACCAGGTCGGCCCAGGTCCGGTGCACCGGCGCGGTGGTCATCCGCAAGGTGATGCTGCGGTAGACGCCCATCAGCGCCGGCAGCGGGTACGGGTCGAGATCGTGGACGCCGATCACCGAGATGGTGCCGCCCGGGCGCACCGAGACGAACGCGTCATCGAGGGTCGCGTTGACCGCGACGGCGTCGATCACCGAGTCGGCACCGCGGCCACCGGTGGCCTCCAGGACGAACTCGGCCAGCGGGCCGTCGACGTCCACGGCACCGGAGGCGGCGGCCTGGGCACGGCGACCGGCGACCGGGTCGAAGGCCAGGACCTGGCCGGCGCCCTGGAGCAGCGCAGACCGTACGGCGCACTGGCCGACGGCACCCAGACCGAGGACCACGACGGTGCCACCCGGCGGTATGTCCGCCCGCTGGGCTCCGGCCCACCCCGTCCCCAGGTTGTCGGTGAGCAGCAGGGCGGCTTCGTCGTCGATGCCCTCGGGGATCCGCAGCAGCTGGAAGTCCGCGGCCGGGACGGCGAGCAGCTCGCTCTGCCCTCCCCCGAGCTCTCCGGACCCGAAGACCTTGGGCCCGTGGACGCAGGTGACCGGGTCGCCGTTCGCACAGCCGACGCAGTCACCACAACCGGCGACCGAGGCGACCAGGACCCGGTCGCCGGTGCGGAACCGGCGTACGTCCGGGCCGGCCTCGACCACGGTGCCGATCACCTCGTGCCCGACCGCGACCGGGAAGAACGGCAGGTCGCCGTCGTAGAAGTGCAGGTCGGAACCGCAGATGGCAGCGGACCCGACCTGGACGATCGCGCCGTCCGGGCCGGGAAGGACCGGGTCGTCCACGGTCTCGACGGAGATCTGGGCAAGTCCCTGGACGATGACGGAGCGCATGGATGCGAACGTAGGTCAGTAGACAGATCTTGTAAAGTGTGTACGGTTCGTTCGTGCGCAATATCCACGCCGGCCTTCCGTTCAGCGCGGCCGAGTTCTCCGATGCCCAGATCGCCACCGCGCTCGCGGACCTCTCGGTCCCGGCGCTGCTGGTCTCGTGCGTGCACATGAGTCGGCCCGAGGACCGCGAAGCGATCCTCACCGCGACCCTCCGCCCCCAGGGCAGCTTCTTGAACGAGTACCAGGGCTTCATGTCGCCCGAGGACCAGACCGCCGCACGCGCGTTCGCGCTCGACGTGATCCGGGCGTGGCGCGACCGGGGCTGCCCGGAGCCGGAGCCGGTCGACGCCGCGATGCTCAAGCGGGTGATGGACTGGATCGTCTGCGCCGAGGTCGGCGAGGAGTACGTCCCGATGATGCTCGAGGAGCTCGAGCTCGACGGAGCCGACAGCCGCGCCTCGGCACCGGTCGCGTCGGCCGGCGACTACCCGGTGGTGATCGTCGGCTGCGGGATGTCCGGGATCCTGGCTGCGATCCGGCTCTCCGAAGCCGGGTTCCCGTTCGTGATCGTGGAGAAGAACGCCGGGCCCGGTGGCACCTGGTGGGAGAACACCTACCCGGGCGCTCGGGTCGATGTCGGAAACCACTTCTACTGCTACAGCTTCGAGCCCGCGGACCACTGGACCGAGTACTTCGCACAGCAGCCCGAGCTCCAGGCCTACTTCAAGCAGGTCTTCGACAAGCACGGGCTCGGCGAGCACACCCGGTTCGGCACCGAGGTCCTCGGTGCGACCTGGGACGAGGCCGCTGCCACCTGGTCCGTTGCTCTCGACGACGGGTCGACGTTGGCGGCCAGCTCGCTGGTGGTCGCCGTCGGCCAGCTCAACCAACCGCACCTGCCCGAGGTCGCCGGGGAGTTCGCGGGTCCCAGCTTCCACACCGCCCGCTGGGACCACCAGGTCGACCTGACCGGCAAGAACGTCGTGATGGTCGGTGCCGGCGCGACCGGTTTCCAGGTGGCGCCCACGATCGCCGACCAGGTGGCGAGCCTGACCGTCGTCCAGCGCACCGCGCAGTGGATGTTCCCGAACGAGGGCTACCACGCTCCGGTCGGGCCGGGTGTCGGCTGGGCGATCAAGCACCTGCCGTTCTACGGGCGCTGGTTCCGGTTCCTGATCTTCTGGCCGGGGTGCGACGCCGGCCTCGCGGCAGCCAAGGTCGACCCGGACTGGGAGCCGCAGGCAACGTCGGTCAGCGAGATCAACGAGCTGGTCCGGACCATGTTCACCGACTGGATCACCAGCCAGCTCCCCGACGATCCCGAGCTGGTCGCCAAGGTGGTGCCGACGTACCCGCCGACCGGGAAGCGCACCCTGCAGGACAACGGGAGCTGGCTGCGGACCCTGAGCCGCGACAACGTCACCCTGGTCCGTTCCGGGGTCGACCGCCTCGAGGCGGATGCGGTCGTGGACAGCGACGGCGGCCGGCATCCCGCGGACGTGATCGTCTGGGCGACCGGGTTCCGGGCCAACGACTTCCTGGTCCCGCTGGAGATCGCCGGTCGCGACGGGATCGACCTGCGCGAGACCTGGGGAACGCGCCCGGCCGCCCACCTCGGCGTGACCGTGCCCGGCTTCCCGAACCTGTTCCTGCTCTACGGGCCGAACACGAACCTCGCCAGCGGCGGCAGCATCATCTTCGCCTCCGAGTGCGAGGTGCGGTTCACCGTGGAGTGCCTGCGACTGCTCGCCGAGGGTGGGCACCGGACGATCGAGCCGACCCGGGCGGCGTACGACGACTGGTACGAGCGGGTGCAGGCCGAGGCGCAGACGATGGTCTGGGCCTCGCCGCACATCGAGCACAACTACTACAAGAACGCCGAGGGCGACGTGCACGGGCTGAACCCGTTCCGGCTGGTCGACTACTGGGCCTGGACCCGGCGTCCCGATCCGGCCGACTACGAGGTCTCGTGACCGCACAGGACCGGGCCCGCGAGCGGATCCTCGACGCGGCCGAGGAGTGCCTGCGCCGCGACGGCATCCGCCGTACGTCGGCACTCCAGGTGGCGGCCGAGGCGGGAGTCTCGCGCGCCTGGCTCTACCGGCTGTTCCCGGACAAGGCGACCCTGCTCTCCGCGGCTCTGATCCGCCGCGACGAGGCCTTCTGGGTCGAAGCGCAGCACCAGGTCGACGAGGCGGAGACC
>JAOPXD010000193.1 GCA_025965315.1 Marmoricola sp. | reverse complement strand
CGAGATCGAGAAGTCGGACTCCGACTACGACCGCGAGAAGCTGCAGGAGCGCCTGGCCAAGCTGGCCGGCGGTGTTGCGGTGATCAAGGTCGGCGCGGCCACCGAGGTCGAGCTCAAGGAGCGCAAGCACCGCATCGAGGACGCCGTTCGCAACGCGAAGGCTGCCGTCGAAGAGGGCATCGTCGCCGGTGGCGGCGTGGCTCTGCTGCAGGCGACCGTGCAGGCGTTCGAGAAGCTCGAGCTCAGCGGTGACGAGGCGACGGGCGCGAACATCGTGCGCTTCGCCTCCGAGGCCCCGCTCAAGCAGATCGCGATCAACGCTGGTCTCGAGGGTGGTGTCGTGGCCGAGAAGGTCCGCAACCTGGAGCCCGGCTGGGGCCTGAACGCGGCCACCGGCGAGTACGTCGACATGATCGCCAGCGGGATCATCGACCCCGCCAAGGTGACCCGGTCGGCGCTGCAGAACGCTGCCTCCATCGCGGCGCTCTTCCTCACCACCGAGGCCGTCGTGGCCGACAAGCCGGAGAAGTCCGCCCCCATGGGCGACCCGTCCGGCGGCATGGGCGGCATGGACTTCTGAGTCCCGCCGTTCAGCACTGAACGACTCATCGAGCAGGGCCCCGGTCTTCGGACCGGGGCCCTGTTTGACTTGACCCAGGACTAGTCAGAAGACGTTCAGCGGCCGGAACTGCACGCTGATCCGCGGACCGACCGGGCGGGCTGTCTTGGGCACGGCGTGCTCCCAGGTGCGCTGGCAGGACCCGCCCATCACGATCAGGTCCCCGTGACCCAGGGCGTGCGTGACGGCGACGGACCCGCCCCGAGGACGCAGCTGCAGTTTGCGCGGGGAGCCGAGGGACAGGATCGCGACCATGGTGTCCCGGGTGCGGCCACGACCAAGGTTGTCGCCGTGCCAGGCGACCGAGTCACTGCCGTTGCGGTAGTAGCAGCAGCCCGCGGTGACGAAGCGTTCGCCGAGCTCGTCCGCGTAGTGCGCGCACAGCGCGTCCCGGGCCTTGGTGAGCACCGGGTCGGGCAGGTCGGCACCGACGCCGTACGAGTGCACGAGCCTCGGTACGTCGACGATCCGGTCGTACATCGGACGCTGCTCCGCGCGCCAGGGGATGGCGGAGACCAGGTCGGCGAACAGGGCGTCGGCGCCGGCCAACCAGCCCGGCAGCACGTCGACCCAGGCGCCGTCGCTCAGCTGCGTCCGGGACAGCCCGGTCAACGGTCCGAGCGTGGGTGCGGAGCTGTCGAACAGCGACGGCTGGAACGCGACCTCCATGGCGAGCAGCCTACAACAGCATCGAACAGATGTTCGATCAGCGGACGAGTCCGTTGCTGGTGTCGTCGAGCTGCGGTTCGAGGCGGATCGCGGACAACCAGGCCGTGACTGCGCAGCCGACGATCAGCAGGGCGAGGTACTCCAGGTGCAGGCGGTGGCCGATCAGGAACCCGGCGACGATCGGGCCGAGGATGGAGGCGCACTGGAACGACGCGGCGGTCAGCGCGTTGTACCGCCCGCGGAGGTGGTCAGGCGCGAGATCGTTGATGATCGCCGGGATGGTCGGCTGCAGCAGCGTCTCGCCGAGCGCGAACACGGACGCGCACGCCGCGACGAAGAACGTTGCGGAGGCCGTCCCCGGCGCGATGCCGCTCGCCCCGAGCAGCGCCCAGGCGCAGGCCCAGACGATGGTCATCACCACGACGACCCGGGTCCGTCGACGGCCCTCGATCCGTTGCAGGACCACCAGCTGGAGCAGCACGATCACCAGGGTGTTCGCGGCGAAGGCGAAGCCCAGGCCCCGGGTCGAGACGTGGCTGATGGCGCGCGAGTACGCCGGTAGGCCGACATTGAGCTGCGAGTACCCGATGAACGCGGACACGAACATCAGCGCGCACACGGTGCCCATCGCAGGCGCCCGCAACACCGTCAGGTAGCTCACCGCCACGGTGCCGCCGCCCTCGTCGGGGTCGGCGACCGGACCGCCGACGTGCCGCAGCGGCACCAGCAGCAGGGCGATGCTCGGCAGGTAGCTGACCGCGTCACCGAGATACATCGCCTGGAACGAGGAGAGCCGGTGCACGTCCACGACGAGCCCGCCGATGATCCCGCCGATCCCGATGCCCAGGTTCAGCAGCGAGAAGTTCATCCCGAAGTACCGCGACCGGATCGGCGACGGCACCACCGAGGCGACCAGTGCCTGCGCCGAGGGCCATCCCATCCCGAACCCGGCGCCGACCAGGGCGACCCCGAGCGCGCTCAGTGCCAGGTTGTTGCCGAAGGCCACGACGACCTGGCCGATGACGGTGCTGATCAGGACGCCGATCGTCGTACGCCGCGGTCCGATCCGGTCGATGAGCATCCCGCCCGGCGCCGCGGCCACGACCCCGGCCGCCGACATCATCGCGAGCATCAGGCCGACCACCTCGAGCGAGTAGCCGCGGAGCTCGTGCAGGTAGACGACCCAGAAGGGCAGCACCAGACCGGTCCCGATGAACTCGAACGCGACCACGGACAGCAGCAGCCGGCCCTCGCGGGGCAGGTCGCGCCAGAACGAGGCGATCGAGGGGCGGGCGGTGCCGGTGGTCATCCGCGCGAGTCTGGCACCGGCCACCGACCAGCCGCACCCTGTTTTGGGGAACGGTGCGAAGCACCGTAGTTCGGGCGACTCCGGATGGTCCAAAACGCAGTCGAAGTGGGCTAGACCTCGCTATCGTGACGAGCGAAGGACGGGAGCAAGCCTGGTGGAGCACGGTATTCCTGCGACCCAACGAGGTCGCAAACACCTCTTGGTGCGCGAGTACGTGCGCTCCCTCATCGTCGATGCCGAACCAGGCAGCCCGGCCCCGTCCGAGCGCGATCTGGTCGAGCAGTTCGGCGTCGCCCGGATGACCGTCCGGCACGCTCTGGACGGCCTCGTGGCGCAGGGGCTGCTCGAGCGGATCCCCGGTCGCGGCACCTTCGTGACCAAGCCGCTGATCGACATGCAGATGCGGCTCTCGTCGTTCTCCGAGGAGATGGAGCGTCGCGGCAAGGTCCCCGAGTCGCGCACCCTGCTCGCTCGGCGCGAGACCGCTGGTCCGGGGCTGGCCCGCGCCCTGGAGACCGAGGTCGGCTCGCCGATCGTGCACTGGGAGCGGCTCCGGCTCGCCGACGGTCAGCCGATCGCGATCCAGCACGTCTACCTGTCGTTGGAGACCTTCCCGCGGTTCCTCGACGACGCGCTCCCCGCGAGCCTCTACTACGCGTTCGCCGACCGGGACCTGATGCCCACCTGGGGCGAGGACTCCGTGGTCGCAGCGGTGGCCACCGAGGACGAGGCCGAGTCGCTCGAGCTCGAGCCCGGTGCCCCGGTGCTGCACATCTCCCGGCGATCGTTCTGCCGCGAGGTCGCCGTCGAGGTCACCCGCAGCATCTACCGAGCCGACCGCTACACCCTCTGGGTCCCGGTGCTGCGCCCCGAGCACCTCCGCTAGAGACCGCCCACCCGCGCAACCACCAGCCCGGCCTCCTCGCAGACCCAGTGCGGGTCCGGACCGCCGAGGTCGGGGTCGACGTACAGGGCGTGCGTGCTGTCCTCGCAGGCCGAGCACAACGGCCAGCGGCCGGCGCTCTCGAGGAGTCCGTCCTGGACGTCCTGGGCCACCAGACCAGTCAGGAACGGCCGCCCGTCCGGCCACTGCTCGAGCCACCAGGCGCGCTGCGCCACGGCGTCCTCCAGGACCGACACTGCGTCGGCGTCGGCGACGCCGGTGGCGTGCAGGTCGTGCAACACGAGCGCGCGTGCCGTCATCACCGGGTCGTCGAATGCCACGATGGCCATTGTGTCCCCACCCCCCGAATCGGCCCCGCTGCTCGAGGTCTCCGTGCTGCACGCCCGCGACGCTGCAGCTGCCACCGCAGGCGAGGCTGACCGGCTGCTGTTCCTGACCCAGCCCGACCGGGGCGGGCGGTCGCCCGAGCCCGGTCTGGTCTCGGCCGTGCTGCGCGAGACCGACCTCCCGGTCCGGGTGGTGCTGCGGACCGAGGACTCCCTGGAGGCCGACGCTCCAGGCTTCGCCCGGCTGCTCGAGCTCGCGGGCGCCTACGTCGAGCTGGGCGCCTCGGGACTCAGCTTCGGCTTCCTCGACCGCGACCTGGAGATCGACCGCGGCACCTGCAGCGCGCTGGCGGCCGAGCTCACCGGTGTGCCCTGGACCTTCCACCGAGGCTTCGACGCAGCTCTGGACGCGCGTCGGGCCTGGCGCGACGTACTGGCGCTTCCCGGCCTGGATGCGGTGGCTTCTGCGGGCTCCACCCGTGGCCTCACCGCGGGTGGGGACGAGCTGCTCGAACGCGCGCGCCGCGACCCGCGGGTGGCTGACCTGCTGCTCGCCTCGGGCGGCCTCACGGCCGAACGGATCCCGTGGCTGATCCGCGCCGGCGTGCACCAGTTCGGTCTCGCCGACGAGGTCCGCCAGGACGGTTCCTGGACCAAGGCGTCCGTGGACACGGCAGTCGTCCGGGCCTGGAGACTGCTCCTCGATGACGCGCACCAGCTGGCCCTGGGCATCCCGGTCGACTGAAACTTCGCCCGATTTGGTCACGATAAGGGCAGAACGGTGGACATCGACCGACTCTCGGGTAAGGGTGGGCGCGAGGTCGTTGTCTACGAAGGGTTTCGCGTGAAGCGTCTTGTCTCGGCTGTCGTTGCCACTCTGATCGCCGGTTCGCTGGCTGCGTTCGTCGGGGTCAACAACTCCCCTGCCGCCGCCGCCCCGGTCTACACGCCGGCGTTCTCGGGTGCCTGGACCCCGTGTGACGACGGTCTCGAGTGCAACACCCTCAAGGTGCCACTGGACTACTCCGATCCTGGTGGCCCGATGATCACGCTCGCGGTGTCCCGGTTGAAGGCCAGCCCGACGATGGCGTACGACGGCATGATGCTCAGCAACCCCGGGGGCCCCGGTGGCTCCGGCACCTACCTGCCGGTCCTGCAGCAGTACGTGCCCAACAACGCCGGCAAGCACTACGACTGGGTCGGGTTCGACCCGCGCGGCGTCGGCCAGAGCGTCCCGTCGCTGCACTGCAACTCGCACTACTTCGGGAACGACCGGCCCAACTACGTGCCGACCACCAAGCACCTGATGAAGTACTGGCTGACCAAGGCCATGAACTACTCCAAGGCCTGCGGCCGCAGCTCGGCCAAGGCGCTGCTCGCGCACACGTCGACCCGTGAGTCGGTCCTCGACATGGAGAGCATCCGGGCGGCGTACGCGGCCGGCAACACCAACCCGCTGCACAACGCGGCGCTGACCAAGCTCAACTTCTACGGCTTCTCCTACGGCACCTACCTCGGACAGGCCTACGCGGTGAAGTACCCGTCCAAGGTCGGCCGCTTCGTCCTCGACGGCGTCGTCGACCCGACGAACTACTGGTACGGCGCGAACCTCCAGCAGGAGGTCCACTTCGACAAGAACATCAACGTGTTCTTCGCCTGGATCGCCAAGCACCCGGGTTCGTACCACCTCGGTACGAGTGGCAAGAAGATCCGCACAGGCTTCAACCACCTGCTCAAGACCCTCCTCAAGCACCCGTCCGACCACGGCAAGCTCGGTCCGGACGAGCTCACCGACGGACTGGTCGAGGCCGGCTACTACGTCTACGACTGGAACAAGATCGCGGCGGCGTACTCGAAGCTGGTGCGGCACCACAACGGCGCCCCGATCTGGAAGATGTACTCGGATGCCAACCAGGGAGACGACAACGGCTACGCCATGTACGCCGCGGTCCAGTGCACCGACGTCCGTCGTCCGGCCTGGTCGACGCAGGTCAAGGACGCGAAGCGCCTGAACAAGAAGTACCCGTTCCTCACCTGGGACAACACCTGGTTCAACGCTCCGTGCAACAACTGGCCGGCGGCGTCGCGCGGCAAGATCCCGATCAACGGCTCCGGTGTCAGCGCCAACATCCTGCTGATCAACGAGACGCAGGACGCGGCCACGCCGTACCCCGGCGCGCTGGAGGTGCGCTCGCTGTTCCCGACCGCGTCGCTGATCGCCGGCGTCAACGGCACCACGCACGCGGGGTCGCTGTCCGGGGTCAGCTGTGTCGACGACCGGATCGCCGCCTACCTGGCGACGCCGTACACGCAGCCCGGCGTGGTTCCGGCCCGCAAGGCCGGACGCGGCTCGGACGTCAACTGCCCGCACGTGCCGCCGCCGTCCCCGATCTCGACCCCGCGGACCGCTGCGCGTTCGGCAGCGACCACGGCCGACCCGGGCATGCCGCTCTGGATCCGTGAGCGGCTGATGGCGACCGACACCCTCGGGGTGGGCTGACTCAGATGTCGGCTGCGTCCAGGATCCGGTAGGCGTAGCCCTGCTCGGCGAGGAACCGCTGGCGGTTCTGGGCGAAGTCGGCGTCGACGGTGTCGCGGCTGACGATCGTGTAGAACCTGGCGGTGCGGCCGTCGCTCTTCGGGCGGAGCAGCCGGCCGAGCCGCTGCGCCTCCTCCTGGCGTGAGCCGAAGGACCCGCTGACCTGGATCGCGACCGCGGCCTCGGGAAGGTCGACCGAGAAGTTGGCGACCTTCGAGACGACCAGCAGGTTGATCTCGCCGGTCCGGAACGCGGCGAACAGCTCCTCGCGCTCCTTGACGCTGGTCTCGCCCTTGATCACCGGGGCGCCGAGGTGCTTGCCGAGCTCGTCGAGCTGGTCGAGGTACTGCCCGATCACCAGGGTCTGCTCACCGGCGTGCTTCTCGACCAGCTCGGCGGCGACCCGGGTCTTGGTGAAGGTGCAGGCAGCCAACCGGTAGCGCTCGTCGGCGTCGGCGGTCGCATAGGCCAGCCGCTCGCCCTCGGGCAGCGTCACCCGGACCTCGACGCAGTCCGCCGGGGCGATCCAGCCCTGGGCCTCGATGTCCTTCCAGGGCGCGTCGAACCGCTTCGGCCCGATCAGGCTGAACACGTCACCCTCGCGACCGTCCTCGCGGATCAGGGTCGCGGTCAGACCGATCCGGCGACGGGCCTGGAGGTCGGCGGTCATCCGGAAGATCGGCGCCGGCAGCAGGTGCACCTCGTCGTAGATGACCAGGCCCCAGTCGCGGGCGTCGAGCAGCTCGAGGTGCGGGTAGACGCCCTTCCGGCGCAGCGTCAGGACCTGGTACGTCGCGATGGTGACCGGCCGGACCTCCTTGCGGGCACCGGAGTACTCGCCGATCTCGTCCTCGGTCAGCGTGGTCCGCTTGAGCAGCTCGGCCTTCCACTGCCGGGCGCTGACGGTGTTGGTGACCAGGATCAACGTGGTCGCCTGGGCCTGGGCCATCGCCGCGGCACCGACGATGGTCTTGCCGGCACCGCACGGCAGCACGACGACCCCGGAGCCGCCGTGCCAGAACGACTCGGCCGCCTGCTTCTGGTAGTCGCGCAGCACCCACCCGTCCTGGGTCAGGGCGATCGCGTGCGCCTCGCCGTCGACGTACCCGGCGAGGTCCTCGGCGGGCCAGCCGAGCTTGAGCAGCGCCTGCTTGAGGTTGCCGCGCTGGGAGGGGTGCACGATCACGGCGCCCTCGGCCTCGGGTACGTCGTCTACCTTCTCGCCGATCATCCCGGCGACCTTCTTGCTGCGGATCACCTCGGTGAAGACCGCGACATCGGTGCTGGCCAGCACCAGGCCGTGGATCGGGTGCTTCTCCAGCCGCAGCCGCCCGTAGCGGTCCATCGTCTCGGCGATGTCGACCAGCAGCGAGTGCGGCACGGCGTACCGGCTGTAGGCGAGCAGGGTGTCGATCACCTGCTCGGCGTCGTGCCCGGCAGCGCGTGCGTTCCACAGCCCCAGCGGCGTGAGCCGGTAGGTGTGGATGTGCTCGGGGGAACGTTCGAGCTCGGCGAACGGCGCGATCGCGCGTCGGGCTTCGGATGCCTGCTCGTGATCGACCTCGAGCAGCACTGTCTTGTCGGACTGGACGATCAGGGGGCCGTCATTCACCGAGTGAGTTTACTCGGTCAGTGCGCGAACTTGCTCTTCGCGACGATGATCGAGAAGAAGGACGGCCCGTTCGGACTGCCTACCCCTGTTTCGTTGTCGTAGCCCGGTACGTCGTGCAGCGTGCTGCTCTGCACGTCCGTGGTGCGCAGCTCGTAGGAGAGCCCGTCGGAGCTGTCCACGCCGTTGACGAAGTTCGTCCGGACCTCGGACAGCGGCGAGCTCGGCGCGACCAGGTCGTGCAGGCCGCGTCCGCCGTTCATCGCGTAGTACAGCGGGTTGACGAACCCGAGCGAGTGGTGGGCGTCCTGGTCCGCCACCGCGAGCAACCCTGCCATCAGTGGCGACGAGAGGCTGGTCCCGCCGATGCGGTACTGGTCCCAGTAGGTGCCGTCGGGGAAGGCCTGGGTCTCGCCGACGATCATCCCGGTGTTGGGATCTCCGGGCATCGAGATGTCCGGGACGACCCGCATCGGTGCTCCGCCGTCGGAATCGGTGAGCGAGCTCGGCACGACGCCGCGTTGGTAGAACGGCTCCCCGAAGAGCTGGCTCGTTCCGCCGCCGCCCCCTGACGAGTAGTCGCCCGGAGGTGCCGGATCCCAGGCGGTGCCAGCAAGCTGCGAGTAGGCGTTCGACCAGCCGTGCTCGCCGACCCACTGGTTGGTCCGGCCGATCTGCACGCTGGTGCCCCCGACCCCGGTGACGTAGGGCAGGTCGGCCGGGAACTCAGCGGTCTTGGACGCCAGGTCCGTGCCCCCGGCGGTGTGGTCACCATCGTCGCCGCTCGAGAAGTTGACGGTGATACCGGTGAGCGCGGCCTCGAGGGAGAACTGCTGGTAGAAGTCGATGTAGTCCTGTCCGAGATCGGCCAGGTCGTCGACGCCGTCGGTCCACGAGTTCGTGACGATGTCTGCGACGTGGTTGTCGATGGTGGTTGCCCAGGCCTCGTCGAGGCCACCGAAGCAGTCGGTCGCACCGACGTAGACAACCTTCGCCCCTGGCGCCATCGCGTGCACGGCCTCCACGTCGAGGGTCTCCTCGCCGTACCAGCCGTTGCCGCCGCAGTCGTCGATCGAGCCGTAGCCGTCGGCCGGTGGAACCACCTGGGTCAGCTGACCTCGCTGGAACTGGGGCTGACGGTGGACCTGGTTGTACTGGTGGGTGTCGACGGCAAGGGTCGGCGAAGCGTAGGCGTCGGTGATCGCGACGGTGACTCCGTGGCCGGAGATCCCGTTGCGGAGGAGACCGCTCTCGCCGTACGCGGACTGGTACTGCTGCGGGCCGTAACCGCAGACGACGTACGGCACGTGCTTGCCGTAGGCCTTCGGCTGGGCCGTGGCGGTCTTCTGGCCGTAGTACGTGGAGCACGGCGCCACGCCGTCACGGGCACCGTCGGGTGGTCCCGGGAGAGTGTCCGCGGGTTGCTTGAGGGCCTGGCCCTCGTCGACGCCGACCACGCCGGCGATCGCACCCGAGACATCGGTGGGGACGTTGGAAGGAAGCGAGAGGACCTGGGCATTCGCTCGAACGTCCTGGCCCTGGTAGCTGTACTGGTTCAGGGACGACCCGAAGGTCGACTCGACCTGTGCGGCCGTGCCGCCCACCTCGACGTACATGCCGCTGCGGAGCGTTCCTCGGATCGTGAAGCCCTGACCGGTCAGCCACGAGCGCACCGCCGTGACGCTGGAGGGAGCGGGTGCATAGGCGGCATCGAACTGCGCGTTCGTCAGCCAGTGCCCGTAGCTCGGGCTCTGCGGGGTGCTGATCCGTTGCAACGCGGCGGCCGCACCGGCGGGATCAGTCATGGAGAGAAGGACGCCGAACTCCACCTGCGAGCGGGCCGGCGTGGCACCCAGCTGCTGGGCGTCGTCCACCCACGGCGCCGCGCTGCCCTTGATCACGTGCCTCGTCGTGGCCGCGTGCGCGGGCTGGCTCAGTCCGGTGAAGCTGATGACGGTTGCGGCGCAGGCGATGCCCACCACAAGTCGTCTGCGAGTGCTCGTGGTCATGATTGCCCCTGCCTACGGCGTGATCAGTGACTTGCAGCCAACTCTGCGCAGCGGGTCCGCGTCAATCGAATCCGCTCACGATTCGATCAAGCCTTGCCGGTTCCCCTCAGCTGGCCGAGACCCGGCGCAGGGAGGCCCAGGTCGCTACGGCGAGCGCCGCGGATCCCACCACCAGCCATCCTGTCGAGGTCATCGGGGTCTGGCTCGAGAACCACGAGCCGACCTGGTGCCACCAGTGCTGCCAGGTCAGCACGGCGACCGCGCCGCCGCCGAGCAGGACCAGCCCCGGTCCGCCGATGACCAGGGCCGGCGTTCCCCAGCGGGACCAGAGCGCGGCGATCGCGGTGCCGAGCACCCAGGAGCCGAAGAAGGCCGCGACCACGACCAGCCAGCGAGCCGGCCAGACCGACCGGTCGAACCAGGCCCAGTCGAAGAAGACGCCGTGCAGTCCCCAGCCGTTGGTCAGGCTCTCCACGCCCTGCAGGACCAGGTAGAGCGTGCCGTAGGCGGCCGACAGGACCGCGCCGGTCATCGCCGTCCCGACAGCGAAGGAGCGTCGGGTCGCGCCCATCCCGAGGGCGAACGGGAGGCCGCGGATCACGGCGAACATTCCGGCAGCGAGGACGAAGATGAAGGTCGAGACGGATCCGCCGGTCCGACGCCCGTCGGCGTCCATCGGCAGCCAGATCAGGACGTTGATGGCGAACGACGAGGCCAGGATGCCCAGGGGCAGGACCACCAGGGTGAGTCGGTCGACCAGGTGCATCTTCATCACGGCAACAGCGCGGTTCATCGCCGTCCTCCTTCGGTAGTACTGGCTGCTTGGCTGCGTCGGGCTGCGAGCCCGGCCTGGACGACGATCGTCTGCAACGACACCGCGCTGATCTCGACGCCCATCCCGGCGATCCGGGACCGCAGCGCCTGGTCCGGCCGGACCTCGACGGTGACGGCCTCGTGGCCGCCCATCTGCTCGCGGTTGAGCACCGGGAGAGCGGCGACCAGCGACTCGACGGCCTCGATCGGTCCGGACAGCACGCAGGCCCGGCCGCGCAGGTCGTCGGCGGACCCGGACAGGGCCAGCCGACCGTTGTCCAGGACGACGACCTCCTCGAGCATCCCGCTGACCTCGTCGATCAGGTGCGTGGACAGCACGATCGTCCGTGGTTTCTCGGCGTAGTCCTTGAGCAGCGCGTCGTAGAACTGCTGCCGAGCAGTCGCGTCCAGCCCGAGGTAGGGCTCGTCGAAGATCGTCAGCGGCGCTCGGGAGGCGAGCCCGACCAGGATGCCGAGGGCCGAGCGCATCCCGCGGGACAGCTTGCTGACCTCGCGGTTGCGGGGCAGGTCGAAGTCGGCCAGCAGGATCGCAGCCAGGTCGCGGTCCCAGCTGTCGTGGAAGTTCGCGC
The DNA here is from genome assembly GCA_025965315.1 of Marmoricola sp. GTDB lineage: Bacteria > Actinomycetota > Actinomycetes > Propionibacteriales > Nocardioidaceae > Marmoricola. Next base: position 12,585 of record JAOPXD010000193.1, on the reverse strand, counting down.
ACGCCGACAGCACGTGGTGGACCCGGAAGTTGTTCGGGTACTGCTGGTTCTCCCGCACGAAGCAGGTGCGGGCCAGCACGGGCGCGTTCTCCAGCGGGTCCTCGCCGAAGACCCGGATCCTGCCCGAGGTCGGGAAGTCCTGACCGGTGAGCAGGCTCATCAGGGTGGTCTTGCCGGCGCCGTTACGACCCAGCAGTCCGGTGATCGAGTCGCGGGCGATGCGCAGCGACACGTCGTCGAGGGCCCGGGTGCCGCGGAACTGCCGGGTCAAGTGGCTGACCTCGACGACGGTCTCGGTGTCGTTCATGGTCGGTTTCCTTCCTTGATCAACACGATCAGGTGCTCCTGATCGATCCCGAGGCGTTCGGCCTGGGCGAGCAGCGGCTCGACGTACTGGCGCTGGAACTCGTCGCGGCGCCGGGTGCGGAGCTTGTCGCGGGCCCCTGTGGAGACGAACATGCCGATGCCTCGCTTCTTGTACAGGATCTCGTCAGCGACCAGGGCGTTGATGCCCTTGGCCGCCGTGGCCGGGTTGATCCGGTGGTACGCCGCCAGCTCGTTGGTCGACGGCACCTGGGTCTCCTCAGCGAGGGAGCCGTCCAGGATCTGCCGTTCGAGCAGCTCAGCGACCTGCTCGAAGATCGGTCGGCCGTCCTCGATCATGGGGCTCCTTGTTGGTTAGTTACCCAACTAATGAACCACCGAAGCAAGCCCTATGTCAACCAGCCGCTGTCAACTACTGCAGTGTCAGGCGGTGCGAATCGTCCGGACCGAACCGATCCGGTGCACCGCGTACGTGCGGAGCTCGTCCTCGCGGTCGTCGTGCGCGACCAGCTCGCCGCCCTCGATCCGGACCGGTCGCACCACGCGTTCGGTACGACGGCCGTGGTTGTCGACGAAGTCGAGCATCACCTGCTCGCCGTCCTCGACCGCGCTGCGGAGCAGGTTCAGGACATCGCCGGGCGAGCTCGCCGTACGTCCGCTCGGTCGGCTGGCCGCGGCCCGGTCGCCGGCACGGATCGCGGCGACGACAGCGGAGCCGCGGGCTGCGAGCCGGGCGCTGGCCCGGCCCGATCCGGGCGGAGCCTTCGGGGTCCGGGAGCGGTACTCGTCGGGCCGGGCGATCCGGACGGTGCCGTCAGCGGCCTCGACCACCGGCGCGGCGCCGAGCTCGCGAAGGCGCGGCAGCAGCACCTGCAGCGGTACGTCCGAGACGATCACCGTCGGTGCGATCCGGCGCAGTCTCAGCGACGCGGCGGCCGGGGTGTGCATCAGCTCGGTCAGGGCGGTCTCGTCGTCGCTGCGCAGGAAGGACTCGGCGGCACCGAGCCGGAGCGTCCCGAAGCGTCGGGCGACGTCGTCGACGAGGTAGTCCAGGGCTTGCGGGACCGGCGTGCGCGAGGACGAGGACAAGAAGTCCTTGACCTCGACCGCGGACCAGCCGGAGTCGAATCCGCGGCGTACCGAGTCCACGGTGAACCGGTAGACGGTGGCGCCGCCCCGCGACTCGATGTCGGCGAGCACGCCGAGCCGGCGGGCGAAGTCCTGCTCCAGCGGTCCCGGTGCCACCGCGGTCAGGTCCGCCTGGATCAGCACGTGGTCGACCGGCGTCGGGAGCAGGGTCGCGAGCTCGCCGGGGTCGCCGCCGGCGAGCAGGGTGCGGGCGTAGCCCGCGAGCCCGTCGAGCCCGGTGAGGCCGAGCGCTGCCGCTTCGGTCAGGGTGGTCGCGGCCAGGTCGAGGCGTGCCTGGGACCGGCGCGGGTGCCGCCACCGGAGCCGGGCGACCAGGGACGCGATCCCGGTGCCTGCCGCGAGCGTGCGCCCGGGCTCGAGGACCAGCAGCGATTCCAGTGTCGTACGCCGGTCGCCCGGCAGCCAGGTGCGTTCCAGGCCGGCGGACAGTGCGTTGATCGGCCGGTCCCCGTCGCGACCGCCGATGGCCGAGACCAGCCGCGGGTTGGTGAGCCAGGCGGTGGCGAGCACCTGCCAGCGCTCGGCCGCCGAGCGAGCAGCCCAGCTGTCGTACGCGTCGGTCGGCAACCAGGCCGCATCCAGGTCGTCGTTCATCCCCAGTGCCAGCAGCTGGGCGGCGGCGGCGGTCTCGATGACCAGCGCTGTGGTGCCCGCGTCGGCATGGACCAGCTCGGTAGCGACCCGCAGGTCGCGGACGCCGAGGCCGCCGGCCCGCAGGCCCGAGGGCGGGCGGGTCGCCCACGCGTCGAGGAGCAGCTCGGTACGCCGGGTGAACTCGTACGCCGCCCCAGCAGCAGCGCGGTCGACCATGGCCTGGTCACGGGCGCTGGTGGCGAGCTCCGGGACCGCGTCCGCCGGCTCGCGGGTCGATCGTCCGGCGCGCAGGTGCAGCCGCACGGTCCAGGGGACCACGACGTGCCGGTCGTCGCGGGCCATCAGCAACCGCCGGGCCAGGAGGTGGTCGGTCGGGCTGGACGCCTCGGTCAGCCGGACCTGGGCGCGGGCATCGGCCACGGTGCCCGAGGCGCCGGTCTCGTCGAGGTGGTCGAGGATCGTGCGGGCGCGGTCGTCGAGCTCGGCGAGCAGCCCGGCGATGTCCGCAGCCGGCGGCCCGGCCGGGATCCCCAGCAGGTCGGCGACCACGGTCACCGGGCGCCAGACCTCGGGCGTGCCCCAGATCAGCGCGAGCCCGGCGAGCCGGTCGAGGGCGACGGCGACCGCCCCGGCATCCGCGTTGACGAGCTCGGCGATCTCCTTGCTCGCAGCCGGCCCGACCTGGACCACCGCGGTCAGCACCTCGAGCTGGAGGTGGTCGAGCAGGTCGAGCGCCCGCACGGTGGAGACCTTGACGACGGCCCTGGACGCGAGCTGGGCGGAGTCCAGCGGAGCCGGAACACCGAGATCGGGACGCTCGTCCAGCAGCGCGACGATCCGCTCGTCGGGCCAGGTGCGGAACTGGTCGGCAAGGGTACGCGGCGGATCGGAGACGGGCATCCGACCAATTCTACGGACTGCTCGTGCATCGGTCTCTACTGTCGTCCCATCAGCACGCCGAGGGTCGCCCGTCCTCGCTCTCGGAAAGGGACTCCATGACCGACTCGATCGGTGCGCTCGCCGACGACTACTACCGTGCCTACCTGGCCGCGAACCCGACCGAGGCGCACCTGCTCGGCCACTACGAGCACGCCGCGGAGTTCGAGGACTCCTCGCGCGCCGAGGAGGACCGCCAGATCGCCGGCCTCCGTGCGCTCCGCGTCCGGGCCGTGGAGCTCGACGACGCCGGTCTCGATGCCGCCCAGCTGGTGACGTAGGCGGTGCTGATCAGCGACGCGACCTCCCGCGCCGACCTGATCGAGTGCCGGTTGAACGAATTCGCTGCCGACCCGCTGTTCGGGCCGCAGGCCTCGCTGCCGCTGGTGGTCGGGATGCTGGCGATGCCGACGGCTGCCGTCGCCGAGGCGATGATCGGGAAGTACCGCGGGATCGGACGGGCCTTCGGTGACCTGGCCGATCGTCAGCGCGAAGGACTCGCTGCGGGACGGACCTCGCCCGAGTTCGCGGTGACCGCCACGGTCGCCCAGCTCGACCTGGCGCTGGGCACTCCTGCCGACCAGGACCCGCTGCTCGCAGGCACGCCGCTGCCGGACGGCGTCGACGCGGACGGCTGGCGAGCTGCGCTGGTCCAGGTCATCGAGACGGTGATCCGCCCGGGGATGGCGGCGTACCGGGATGCTCTGGCCGAGGTGCGGCCGTACGCACGCACCGATGATCGCGCCGGTCTCGGCTGGCTCGTCGACGGCGAGGCCGACTACGCCCGCACGCTGCGCTACTTCACGACCACCGACCTGAGCGCGCAGGAGATCCACGACATCGGCCTGGAGCAGGTGGCCAGGCTCGCCGACGAGTACCGCAGCCTCGGACCCGAGGTCGTCGGCACCGACGACCTGCAGGGGATCTTCGAGGCGCTCAGGTCCGACCCCGCGCTGCACTTCGAGCACGGCGACCAGCTCGTCGAGGCCTCCGAGGTCGCCATGGAGCGGGCCTGGACGGCGCTCGGTGACTGGTTCGAGGTGCTGCCCGAGGCGCCGTGCTCCGTGCAGGCGACGACGACCGGGGCCAAGGCGTTCTACTTCGCACCGGCGACCGACGGGTCGCGCGGCGGCACGTTCTTCGTCAACGTCGAGAACCCCGCCGCGTGGGGGACGTTCGAGCTCGAGTCGATGGCGTTCCACGAGGGCATCCCCGGACACCACCTGCAGCTCGCGATCGCCAGCGAGCTGACCGGCGTACCGGAGTTCCGCAAGCACCTGCACAACGCCGCGTACGCCGAGGGCTGGGGGCTCTACACCGAGCGGCTCGCCGACGAGATGGGGCTGTACTCGGGGCCGCTGGACCGGATGGGGATCTTCTCGGCGGACTCGCTGCGTGCCTGCCGCCTGGTCGTCGACACCGGGCTGCACGCGCTCGGCTGGTCGCGCCGGCAGGCCGTCGACTACATGGTCGAGAACTCGCCGATGACCGAGGCGATCTGCCGGCCCGAGGTCGACCGCTACCTCCTCACGCCTGGCCAGGCGACGTCGTACATGATCGGCCGGCTGGAGATCCTGCGGATGCGTGCCGAGGCGCGGGAACGTCAGGGTGCCGCCTTCGACCTCAAGGCCTTCCACAGCGCGGTCCTCGACAGCGGCTCGCTGCCGCTCGGGGTCCTCGACGAGGTCGTCCGGAGTCGGCTGCCCTGAGCGGGTCGTAGGCTGGAACCGTGGAGCAGCTGGTGGTCGGGTTCGACCTCGACATGACGCTGATCGACACCGTGCCCGGATTCATCGCGACCCTCGACGTCCTCGGCGCCGAGCTCGGGGTGGCGTTCCCGTCGGCCGAGATGAGCAGCAAGCTCGGCCCGCCGCTGGACCAGCTTCTCGCGCCGCACCTTCCTGCGGACGCGATCGAAGCAGCCGGAGATCGCTTCCGTGCGCTGTACCCGCTGCACGCGGTACCGCCGACCCCGACGTTGCCGGGCGTCGTCGAGGCGCTCGCGTCCGTGCGGGCCGAGCACGGCCGGATCCTGCTCGTCACCGGCAAGTACGCACCGAACGCCCAGCTGCACGTCGACCACCTCGGCCTCGACATCGACCTGATCGAGGGCTGGGTCTGGGGTGCCGCCAAGGGTGTGGCGCTCGCCGCTCACGGCGCCACCGTGTACGTCGGCGACCACGTCCACGACGTCGAGGGCGCGCACGCCGCCGGGATCCTCAGTGTCTCGGTGCTCACCGGCGGGTGCACCCGCGCCGAGCTCGAGGCCGCCGGGACCGATGTCGTCCTGGAGGACCTGACCGAGTTCCCGGCGTGGTTCGCCGGCCACCTGCTGGCGACCCGGCTGGCCGCGCTGGAGGCCGAGCTGCGGGAGCACGAGCGGTTGATGGTCGCGTTCAGCGGGGGAGCCGACTCCGCCTTCCTGCTCGCTGCCGCCGTCCGGGCGCTGGGGCCCGCGAACGTCGCGGCCGCGACGGCGTACTCGCCCTCGTTGCCGCTGTCCGAGCGCCAACCGGCGCTCGACTTCGCTCGCGGACTCGGCGTCGAGGTGCTGACCCCGGTCACCGACGAGCTCGCCCGCCCGGGGTACGTCGCCAACGCCGGTGACCGGTGCGCGTTCTGCAAGTCCGAGCTCCTCGACGTGCTCGCGCCGCTGGCTGCGGCGCACGGGTACGGCGCGGTCGCGACCGGCACCAACGCGGACGACGCCCGCGTCGGCTTCCGCCCGGGCATCGCCGCAGCGGCCGAGCGCGGAGCAGTGACGCCGCTGCTCGACGCCGGCCTGACCAAGGCCCAGGTCCGGGCGGCCTCGCTCGCCTGGGGGCTACCGACCTGGGACAAGCCGGCGGCCGCGTGCCTCAGCTCGCGGATCGCGTTCGGGGTCGAGGTGACCGAAGAACGGCTGGCCCGGGTCGAACGCGCCGAGGCGGCAGCCCGTGACGCGTTCGCTGCGACCACCCGACCGGTGAGCGACCTGCGGGTGCGCGACCTCGGCGACCGGGCCCGGCTCGAGGTCGACCGCGACCGGATCGGAGATGCCGGGCCGGAGGTCCTTACCGCGATCCGTGACGCCGGCTTCGACGAGGTGGAGGTCGATCCTCTCGGGTTCCGCTCCGGCTCGATGAACCAGCTGCTGCCGGATCCGGAGCTCTTCCGCTGATCTCGCGGCAAACAACCAGGTCGCCCGATGGCTTCGCGGCACCGTACGCTGTCCCTTCGCATTCGTGACGAGGAGAAAGGCCGAGCTGGTGCCCACCGGAAAGGTCAAGTGGTACGACGCCGAGAAGGGCTTCGGCTTCCTGTCCCGCGAGGACGGTGACGACGTCTACGTGCGTTCGTCCTCGCTGCCCGACGGGATCACCACGCTCAAGGCCGGGACCCGCGTCGAGTTCGGCATCCTGTCCGGCCGCAAGGGCGAGCAGGCTCACCAGGTGAGCGTGCTGGACGCTCCGGCCTCGGTCTCCAAGGCCCAGTCGAAGGCGTCGCGACGCAAGCCCGAGGACATGGCGGTCATCGTCGAGGACCTGATCAAGCTCCTCGAGGGTGTCGAGGAGGCCTACCGGCACGGGCGGCACCCGGACTCGTCGTCGGCCGCTCCCACCGCGAAGCTGCTCCGCGCGCTCGCGGACGAGCTCGACCTCTAGCCCGACCCGTTCTCAGGCCTCGCGCGTCGCGTCGCTCGCGACCGGCAGGTCCGGGCTCCTGCTCTCCCTGATCCGACCGAGCAGGACGAACACCGTCCAGCTGACGATCAGGACCGCGAGCAGCATCAGGCCCAGGACCGGATGGCTGGTCGGGAGCGCCACGCCGAGCAGTCCACCGAGGACCCAGGACAGCTGGAGCACCGTCTCGGACCGCGAGAACGCCGACGTACGGAAGTTCTCCGGTACGTCGCGCTGGATCGTGGCGTCCAGGGCGAGCTTGCCCATTGCCTGGGCGACGCCGATGGTCAGGCCCAGGGCGATCGAGGCGAGCAGCCCGTAGAACAGTGCTGCGCACACGGCAACGACCGCGTCCGCGAGCAGGCCGACGACGATCACGATCGCTGGGTTCATCCGTTTGAGGACCGAGCTCAGGCCGATGCCCACGGTGTTGCCCAGGCCGGCTGCACCGATCACCAGCGCGAGCAGGATCTCGGTGCTGTGGTGCCAGCTGGAGAACGGGTTCTTGGTCAGCACGAACGCCATGAAGAAGGTCAGGAAACCCGAGAGCATCCGCAGCCCGACGTTGCAGCGCAGCGCGAAGACGATGGTCGCCGGAAGCCGGAACTTCTCACGCTTGCCGACCCGCTTCTCTCCAGCGGTGGCGTCGGCCTGAGCGGGGAGCAGGACGGCAAGGATCGTGGCGCCGGCGAACACGACGAACCCGTAGCGCAGCGACCACTGGCCGCCGAACGAGGCAGCGAGCGCGGCCAACGGCGCTGAGACGGCGGCTCCGACGATCCCGGCAAGGCCGATCCGGCTGTTCGCCTTGACCAGGGTCTGGTCCTCGGGCAGAAGCCGGGGGACGGTCGCAGCCCGGGCCACGCCGTACGCCTTGGAGGCGATCAGGGTCCCGAGCGCCGTCGGGTAGAGCGCGAGCGACTTCGACGCGACCGCGTCGGCCATCAGCAGGCACATCAGTGCTCGGAAAGCCAGGGTAAAGCCGATCGCCCAGCGTCGGCCGTGGCTGAAGCGGTCGAGGAACGGGCCGAGCAGCGGCGCGACGACCGCGAAGGGCAGCATCGTCAGGCCCAGGAACAGCAGCACCGGGCCACGAGCGCCGCCGGGGTTGGCGAAGAAGATGGTGCCGGCCAGCGAGATGGTGACGGCTGCGTCGCCCGCGGCGCTGACGGCGTGCAGCTCGATCAGCCGGGACAGCCCGGTGTCGCCGGCTCCTTCGGCCCGCGCGGCCCGGCGGGCGAACAGGAAGGTGCTCGACAGGCCCCGCCCGGTGGCCCGACCGGCAGCGAGCACGCCGCGGGTCCCGGCCGTGACGCCGCGCCCGGTGAGGTCCGCGAAACGGTCACCTCGGCGGGGCTCGGTGCTCTCCGGCTCGGGGTCCATGGCCCCATCCTGCCAACACGCGCACGACATTTCGGGCCCGGGGAGACATTGGCGTCGCGGATGGGGGAGAATCCCGGGGTGATGATGACCGAGAACGTTGCCGTGGCTGCCGTCGATGCTGCCCGGGCCGCCCTGCTCGCGCAGGTGGGGGACGGCGTTGTCGGCGATTACCTCGAGGCGGTCACCGAGGACGAAGGCGTCGTCACCCACTACTTCGGCTGCACCCAGACCGGTTACCCGGGCTGGCGCTGGGCCGTCACGGTTGCGCACGCGGTCGAGCAGGACGGCGTCACGATCGACGAGGTCGTGCTGCTTCCCGGTGACGACTCGATCCTCGCTCCGGCGTGGGTTCCGTGGCGCGAGCGGATCAAGTCCGGCGACCTCGGTCCGGGGGACCTCCTTCCCGTCGACGAGGACGACCCGCGCCTGGTTCCGACGTACGTGACCGGCGATCCGGGCGACGACGACTTCGCTGACGCTTCCTGGGACGCCGAGACCACGATGGCCGACCGCCAGCAGCTCCGGACGGTGGCCGACGAGCTCGGCCTCGGTCGCGCGCGGGTGCTCTCGCTGGAGGGTCGCGAGCTCGCGGCCCAGCGCTGGTTCGACGGCGAGCAGGGCCCTGATGTGCCGCTCGCGCAGTCAGCTCCGGCGCACTGCGGCTCGTGCGGCTTCCTGATCCGTCTCGCCGGCCCGCTCGCGACGAGCTTCGGGGTGTGCGCGAACGAGTTCGCGAACGACGATGCCCGCGTGGTCGCCTTCAAGCACGGCTGCGGCGCGCACTCGGAGGCCCAGCTGCGCAAGAAGCAGCTCTCCCCGCCGCTGCCCGACCCGGTGTTCGACACCGTCAGCCGCGGGGACCTCGAAGACTTCTAGTCAGGACTGCTCGGTCTCGTCCTGACGCGCGTTGCGGCGCCGTCTGCAGTAGTCCCAGCCGACCAGGCCCAGGCCGAACCCGGCGACGCAGGTCCACAGCCACCACAGGTGGCCGTCGCTGCGCAGCCTGCCGGAGAACGGCAGCAGCATCAGGAACGCGACGCCCCACAGGATCGTGCCGACCGCGAGCGTACGGACGCCGTCGACGTCGAGCGGATCGACGTCGGCAACGATGTAGGTCCGGTTTCCGATCTCGTGGACCACCGGCTGTTCTTCGGGCACGCAGCCAATGTATCGGCTGTGGCCGGTACGGGCTGTGCCAGCCTGTAGCCGGAACTAGCTCTATCTGTGCACCGACTGCGATTGGTAACTTGTCCGGACACCTCATCCAGGAGAGTCCTATGCGTGCACGTATCGCACTCGTCGTCGTCCTCGTCGCTGTCCTGTCAGCGTGCGGCAGCAGTTCCAGCTCGGACACGAAGAAGGCCGACTCGACCCCTACCAGCGGCACTACCTCTGTTCCGGGCGGGTCGAGTCTTGACTGCGCCAAGTTCGCCAACACCGCCGAGCAGATGTCGGCAGCCGCCCAGAAGGCGTTCACCGGATCAGCCGACAGCTTGACCGCCGGGCTGAAAGCTCTCGACGCCGAGTTCAACGCGCTCAAGCAGGGGGCACCGGCGGACGTGAAATCCGCGATCGACGACCTCACCTCGGCGTTCTCGCAGATCGCCAAGATTCGCGCGAACCCGACCGCGGCAAACGCATCGAACCTGCAGAAGCTCTCGGCAAGGCTGCCGACGGACGACCAGAAGATCGCGGCGTACATCACCACCAAGTGCAACTGACCGGTCGACCAACTGGCGAGTCATTGCTGCCCGTCGCAATCGGACGTTCCGTGTATACGCCTACTGGGCGCAGTACTACCCGGGTCCGGGGACGGGTGGTGGGGTGAGGTCGGTGGTGCCGATGTGGTCGCGGAGGTAGTGGTAGCCGTGGGGTGATCGCCACAGGAAGGTTCCGGGTTCGAGCATGGTGTAGGACCAGCCGTGGTGGGTCTTGAGGTTGTGGTGGTGCTGGCACAGGGACGCGAGGTTGTCCGTGTTGGTCTGGTTCGGCGGCCCGTGGGGGTCGTAGGCCTTGATGTGGTCTTCCTGGCAGGCGCGGGCTGGTTTGTTGCAGTGCGGGAACACGCAGGTGCGGTCGCGGAGGTTGAGGTGTTCCTTGAGCCGTTCGGGGACCAGGTAGCCGGCGGTCGACAGGGGCTGGTTGAGGTCGATCACGGGCTTGACGATGACCTTGACGTCCGGGTTGCCGCACCAGGTGGCGATCTGGGCCTGGGTCAGCAGGTGCGGCCCGGTGTTCTCGATCACCGCCGTTGGTAACGCGGTGGTCGACGTGGCCTCGGCCGGGAGGTGCACGTACAGCGTGACCGCACGGGCAGCGGTCGAACCATCGGTCTCGCCTCGCGCCAACCGTCCCATGGCCATGGACCGGCGTACGTCCAAGGATGCCTCGCACCCGGCTTGGGCCAGGGCTTCTGCTTCGCGGTTCAGCGCGGCGTCGAGGTCCTGGGCATCAACCAGGTCCAGGGCCCCGTAGATCGTGGAGGTGCCCTGGAAGGAGACCTGCCGGTGGTCCACGATCACCTTGTGGTCGGTGTAGGCATCGGCGAGCTGTTGGGCCAGGTGCGGGAGGAAGTCCGCGACGGCCTGATCGATCATCTTCTGGGTCTTGGTCATGCTCAGCCGGGTCACCAGCGGTGCGAGCTGAGCATCCAGGACGGCGACCGCGTCCGCGGGAAGAAGGGTGGTCTCGCCGGCGATCCGGCGGCCCCGCCACGCCGGGAGCTTGCCTGCGACCACCAGTGCGTAGACCAGCGGGAGCCGGTGGGCCAGCTCGATCGCATCGGCCAGGTAGGCCCGACCTCCGTTGGTGGAGGTCCCGATCACCGAGGCGAACTCCGCGACACAGCTGTGCGCGATCAACGGCGCCCCGGGCCCGGCCAGGGTGATCGGGGTATCGCCCCAGGTCGCAGCCAGGTCCGGGTCGTCGACCTCGTGCAACGCCGCCCACGCCACCCCAGCCGCCAGCTTCCGCGCGTCAGCAGCCTGCACCTCAGCCTGCGCGGCCCTCGCAGCAGCGAGCACCGCTGCTTCTTCCAGGGTCCGCGCAGGCTTGCGCCGACGAGGTGCCAGCGGAAGGTTCCGCGTCAACAAGGTCTGGGCCATGACGAGAACCCTAGAGACACCCACCGACACGAACTGGGTCGAAAGCCCTTATCCACAAGGGCAAACCCAACTTTCTTCGAAAGCCTGCCCGGTCTCGACAAGCTCGACCGCCGTGGCCGGCTTTCGACGAGAGGAATAGTTAGCGGGGGTAATGAGTTATGCTAACGATATGACCCCGACCGTCGAGAACGTGGCCCGCACCGATGCGGGTCTGGCCAGTGAGCTGAGGCTCAGCGCGGCTCGGCTGGCGCGACGCTTACGCAGCGAACGCGACCCGTCGAACCCGCTCAGCGTCGGCTCGATGAGCGTTCTCGGTGTGCTGATCCGCAACGGCGAGAGCACCATCGGCCAGCTGGCGGCGCACGAGCGGATCCGGCCGCCGTCGATGACCCGTCGCGTCAACGCGCTGGTCGAGGCCGGGTTCGTCGTACGGCGGTCCTCGGCGGACGACGGCCGGCTGGTGCTGGTCGACATCGCCGAGAAGGGTCGCCAGACCCTGTACGCCGACCGCCGCCAGCGTGACGCGTTCCTGGTCCGCCAGCTCGCCCGGCTCACCGCCGAGGAGCGCGAGCTGATCCGACGGGCCGCCCCCCTGATCGAACGACTGGCAACCCAATGACATCCAGAAAGTGAATCGAGCACAGTGAGCTCCACGTTCCGCGCACTCCACAACCGCAACTACCGGCTCTACGCCCTCGGGGGCGTGGTGTCGAACACGGGCACCTGGATGCAGCGGGTCGCCCAGGACTGGCTCGTCCTGACGCTGCACCACCACAACGCCGCCCAGGCCAGCACCGCGCTCGGTCTGACCACCGCGCTGCAGTTCCTGCCGATCATGCTGATGTCGCCGTACGCCGGGCTGGTCGCCGACCGGATGCCGAAGCGGAAGCTGCTCCAGCTGACCCAGGCCTGGATGGGCACCGTCGCGATCGGGCTCGCCGTCCTCGCGCTGACCGGTGTCGTCGAGTCCTGGATGGTCTTCGTGCTCGCCTTCGCCTTCGGGTCCGGTGCCGCGTTCGATGCGCCCGCCCGGCAGTCGTTCGTGAGCGAGATGGTCGGACCTGACGAGCTCTCCAACGCTGTCGGCCTGAACTCGGCCTCGTTCAACCTGGCCCGCGTCGTCGGACCGGCTCTCTCGGGCTTCCTGATCGCCGCCTTCGGCTCCGGGGTCCGGGCCACCGGCGTGGTGATCCTGCTGAACGGGATCAGCTACCTCTCGGTGATCACCGCGCTCCGGCTGATGCGCCAGAGCGAGCTGACCCCGGTCGACCGGGCGCCGCGCGGCAAGGGGATGATCCGCGACGGCGTCCGCTACGTGCGCAGCCGGCCGGACCTGATGATGGTGCTGATGGCTGGGTTCTTCGCCGGCACCTTCGGGATGAACTTCCAGATGACCTCGGCGCTGATGGCCACCCAGGTGTTCCACAAGGGGC